>JAYWIB010000151.1:0-15952 GCA_043789265.1 Chitinophagaceae bacterium | reverse complement strand
GCTTTTCTTGTAATTTCCATGGTAACATCCCCATTAAAAAAATGATACCCTGATAAGCGGCAGCGCTGTTCTATAAATACATCGTTGCAGTCTTTTATCAGTATGCCCCGGGGCTTGTACTTGTTATTGCTGCGGATAAAAAATTCAATGGCATCAAAAACATAAACCTGATGTGCCGGGTTTTTAAAATAATAACCTGGGTAATTGATCCGGAAAAGGTGGCCGCATACAAGCAGTGGTAATTGTTTAGGCAAAATTAATTTTATAAGCGATGATAAAGATCTTCTCTCCTTTATAAAATTTAAATGTTTGTGCTGAAAATTAAATTGCTGTAAATACAGCAAGCCAATGAGTTTTTCTTTTTCAAAAACCTGCACATAATTATTTTCAATATCTTCTACAGCAGCTTCTTCAAAGGCCAGCAGATGGCGGTATTGAAGGTGATGTACCGGTGGTAAAAAATCATTCCATACTGTTTTACATTCGCTGATTTTTTTTACTATGGTAATATGTATATTCAAAATTTATTTAAAAAAAATGCAGCACTTACTGCGAAGTGTTTAGGTGTTTGTGAGCAAAATAAAAATAAGCTGCGGCCGTGGCAATACGTTATAAATGATTACAAAATAAGCAATACTAGAGATAAAAATTCATCTCAGACCTCTTATACCGATTATACATAGTAAATAGTCCAAGCTCTTTTCTGTCGGATTGTACCATTTAAGATTTCCCGGTATTCCTTCCGAATACTTGTAAAATCAGGATGGTATTGCAAAAACAATAACAAAATAATTTGCCGGTTTTTGTTTTGTAAAAAAAATAAAATCAATGCTGCTGCTTAACTTTGCATCAGTGAAAAAAATACTGATTATAGCGCTGCTCTTTTTTATATATTGTAATGCTGCAGCACAATGTGCCATGTGTACTAAAACGGCCATGCAAATGGGGGAGAAACCGGCACAGGGATTAAACAGCGGCATACTTTATTTAATGATGGCGCCCTTTGCCATAGTGGGTTTTATTGGCTACCGCTGGTGGAAAAATAATAAAGCCGCACGAGAAGAAGAATAAATAATAACCTGTAAACCTTCACTGGTCAGGCTTAGCAGGTTTAACATCCTCTTTTCAATTTATACATTCCACAAAAAATAATAAACCGCTTAGGTGGCCGAATCAATTTGAGGTACTGCCAGTTTATTATGGCTGCCATCACAATAGGGCGGACTTTTTGTTTGCTTGCACCGGCATAGCCACACTTCTTTATCTTCTTCCACGGTAATTTTTAAACTTTTATAAGGCATCACTGCTTCGCCGCTTTCGTTTAAAGCGGATTCAATTTTTTTGTGGGTTCCATCACAGAATGGTTGCTTTTCGCTGAGGCCGCAGGTGCACCAGGCATAAGTATTTCCTGCTTCAAGCCTTACACATACAGGTGCTGTTCCTGCTGCTTTGGGGAATCCTTCATTGGGAATCATTTCCATCATAAATAGTTTTGTATAAATGTATACAGATTGAAATTGATGCCTGCCTGTTCAATGTTGTTTTTTAATTCCGCCTTGTTAACACCCGCCATCCGTTTTTGTTGTATTAAATGAAAAGCCTTTTCTGCCAGCAGCCAGTGGTGTTTTTCGGTGTTGCCGCTGGCACTTTTTTGTGCATGCATATTTTCCCTGAGAGCTTTCAATAATTCATCAAGGCCTTCTTTTTTAGAAGCGGTGGTTTTTATGATGGGTATTGACTGAACACCTGTGCGGCTGGCCGGCGTAAGCATCATGCGCAAATTTTTTACAAACATATCTGCACCAGCCCGGTCACTTTTATTTACCACAAAAATATCAGCAATCTCCATCAGGCCTGCTTTCATCGTTTGTATTTCATCACCCGCCTCCGGCACTACGGTTACAATGGTTATATCCGCCAGTCCTGCAATTTCTATTTCACTCTGGCCTACACCCACCGTTTCAATAAGGATGTAGTCAAAACCACCGGCTTTCATTAAATCACTTATCTCAATAATTTTTGGATGCAGTCCACCCAGCGAACCACGTGTGGCCAGCGAACGGATAAATACCAGCGGATGGTTATACCATTCACTCATACGAATTCTGTCGCCAAGCAGTGCACCCAGGTTAAAAGGAGAAGAGGGGTCTACACAAATAACACCCACTTTCTTTTTTTCATCCACGAGTTTCTCAATCAATGCATCCACCAGCGTGCTTTTTCCAGCACCGGGCGGGCCTGTAATGCCGATTACCGGCGTGGCAGAAGGCGGCAGTAACTGCATCAACATTTCATATCCGTTTACTTCATTTTCTACCAGCGAAATGCAGCGGGCAAGCGCCTTTTCATCTCCTTGCCGTATTTGCTGTATGTATTGCTGCCACATCAAACAAAATTCATTGTTATTGTTTCAAATACCAAAAAGAAAAGATTAATGTGCAGACAAAGTTTTTTAACCACACAAAAGATTTACCATTCACTATTGCCTATTCAATTCACTATTGACCATTGACCATTCATTATTAACTTCGAATAAATTTTTTTATAAAAACATGACGAATTTTATTCCCATATTTCCTTTAGCAATTGTAGTGTACCCGGGAGAAGATCTAAACCTGCATATTTTTGAACCAAGGTATAAGCAACTGATAAAGGATTGTATACAAAACAAAAAACCATTTGGCATACTGCCCGTTATCAGCGACAAGGTAAACGAAATGGGTACAATGGTGCAAATAACAGAAATAACAAAGCTGTACGACAATGACGAAATGGATATAAAAACTAAAGGCGTAAAAGTATTTCGCATACTGGAAGTGGTACGGTCAGTGCCGGATAGGATGTACAGTGGCGCCATTGTAAATTATCCTGCAAACAATGAAAGGGGTAACCGCACACTGATGGATAAAGTGATTGCCGGCATTGCGGAACTGCACAAAGCGCTTAACATAAATAAAGATTTTAAAAAGCCGGCAGAAGAATTGTGGAGTTATGACATTGCCCATCATGCAGGCCTTTCGCTGGCAGAAGAATACGAGCTGCTGCAACTGGTGGATGAGCTGCAGCGGGAGGAATATTTAAAACAGCACCTGCTGAAAGTATTGCCTGTAGTAACAGAAATGGAAACGCTTAAAGCAAGGGTAAAAATGAACGGCCATTTTAAAAACTTGAGCGGATTTGAATTATAAGACGTTCAAAAAATTATAATAACGATGCAGCTTAATAAAGGAAATTGAAAACTACATTCTTTCATTTCCACATCTTCCACCAAATAAATTTCAAATGACTACGCTCTGTTTAGACTTTGGCAATACCCGTTTAAAGGCAGGTGTTTTTGAAAACAATCATTTTAAAGAAGAAATTATTTTGGAACACAGCAGTGATATTTCTTTGAATCAATTATTGGATAAATATCAGCCCGAAAAAACAATTCTTTCATCGGTTATACATCATCCTCCACACATTGAAACCATCTTATCTTCCAGGTCTGCTTTTCATAAATTATCACATCTTACAAAATTAAACTTTACCACACCGGTAAGCAAGCCCGAAACCATTGGTGCCGACAGGCTGGCACTGGCAGCAGCAGCCATACATTTTTTTCCTGGTAAAAATAATTTGGTGATAGGGTTGGGCTCCTGCATCACGTATAATTTCATCAACCAGTATCACCAGTTTTTGGGAGGCGCTATTTCTCCCGGTATGGAAATGCGTTTTAAATCAATGCATGCGTATACTGCCAGTTTACCATTGGTGAAAAAAGACTGGAATTTCCCTGTTACCGGCTATGATACTAAAACAAATTTACAGAGCGGTGTGCTGGCGGGTATTTCCTTTGAAATCGGCGGCTGCATTGAGTTCTACGAAAAAAGATACGGCAACTTTAACGTGGTTTTAACCGGGGGGGATGCAGGCTATTTTGCCCGTCACATTAAATACAGGATATTTGCGGACTTAAATTTTTTATTCAAAGGACTTTACGCCATAAGCGAAGTTAATAACTGCTAATAATGATGAGATTGAAAGGTTTGGTTTTTGCCCTGTTAATTTGTACATCCGCTATTGCACAGGAAAATTCTCCTTATTCCAGGTATGGCCTCGGCGATTTGGTTCCCAATCAAAATATTCTGAACAGGGCAATGGGTGGCATAGCCGCAGGATATTCAGATTTTCAAACAATAAATTTTGTAAATCCTGCCAGTTACGGAAACCTAAGTTATACCCCAAATCCAAACGGTATCCGCAATACAATTTTTGATATCGGAATAGAAACAGATACAAGGCGTTTAAAAAGTATCAACCCTTCAGCAAAATATTCGGCTACCAATTTATTAATTTCTTACATCCAGTTGGGGCTTCCCATTAAATTAAAGCGGGCCAATAAAAAAGGAATTTTTCTCGGCATTAGTATGGGATTAAAACCTGTATCGAGAGTAAATTATAAAATCTTCAGCCTTAAGCGCCAGAGTATAGACAGTGTGCTGGATGTAAATGAAGGTACAGGCGGATTGAATGAAGCAAACATCGGTGCCGGTTTGCGGATAAAAAAGTTTAATATCGGTTTTAATACAGGTTACCGTTTTGGAAATAAAGATTACAGCACTATACGCACACTTATCAACGATTCAGTTTTTTATTATCCGGGCAGTATCTCCAGCAAAACAAATTATGGCAGTATATTTTTAAATGCCGGTATTCAGTATGAATGGATAACGAAGAAGAAAGCAATTGTGCGGCTGGGTGCTTATGGTAATTTTAAACAAAACATTTCTGCAAGCAGGGATTTTATTGCCGAAACAGTTTCGTACGATCAGTCCGGCGCCTATGTACGTGTAGACAGTGTAAAGCTCATCAATCAAAAAGGAACGATTGTATACCCTGCCACTTTTGGTGTGGGCTTTACCTATCAGGACAGCAGCAACCACTGGATGTTTGGTGCAGATTATGAAACAACAAAATGGAGCGACTACAGGTATTTTGGAGAAAAAGAAAATGCTGTAAAAAGCAACTGGAAAATAAAAGCAGGTGCAGAGTTTCTGCCTGCCACTGCTGGTAGAACAGCGCTGAGAAAATATTTTAGTTTTGTACGCTACAGAGCTGGATTTTATTATGGGCCCGATTATATCAATCTTGGCAACAGCGTGGCTGAATATGGTATTACATTGGGTGCAGGCTTTCCTTTAAAACTTAGAAGGAGTTACTACGAAACACAATCATCATTGCTGAATACCTCCATCGAATTTGGAAGAAGAGGCAGTAATAAAAATAACCTGCGGGAAAATACCTTCCGCATAAGTGTAGGTTTTGCACTGAGTGATTTGTGGTTTAACAGGGCTAAGTATAATTAACAGCACCAATGAACGGCAAACAACTTTTTAAAAAAATACCAGCAGCAGCTTTTATTACGGGCTGCTTTTTTTTGTGCAGTTGCGAAAATAAACTGGCCGACATACAGGATCTCCACAATAAATCTACCGGCAGGGATGAAGCAAAAAAAGTAGTTATCAAATATTCCATCGGGGGCAAAAAAAAGGCATTGCTTACCAGCCCTCTGATGTACCGGGTGCAGGACAGTACCAGCTACATTGAATTTCCAAATACCATACATGTAGATTTTTATAAAGAAGGAACAGACAGTATAGAAAGCCGGCTGGATGCCCGCTATGCCCGCTATCAGGACATGAAGAGTGTGGTATTTTTAAGAGATAGCGTTCGTGTAATAAATGTATTGGGCGATACACTTTTTTGCAATGAACTGTATTGGGACAGAACAAAAACCGGCGAAGAATTTTATACGGATAAGCCGGTACGCATCAGGCGGCGTACCGAAATTATTGATGGCACCGGCATGCAGGCTGCCCAGGATTTTAAAGCATGGAGTGTACAAAACCCAGTGGGTATATTGAGGGTATCCGGTACACAGTTTCCTAATTAAACTGCGGTAACAAATCCGGCCTTTTAATTGTATCAGTATCACAAACTTCAAAAATTATTTTTATGGAATACCGTCGCTTGGGAAAGTCAGGTTTACAGTTAAGCCTGCTTTCATTTGGAAGCTGGGTAAGCTTCAGCAAACAAATTAATGACAGCATTGCTGATGAATTGATGGGCATTGCTTATGACAACGGAGTAAATTTTTTTGATAACGCCGAAGTATACGCCCTGGGCGAAAGTGAGAAAATGATGGGCAGGGTTATTAAACAAAAAAACTGGGATCGCAGTTCTTATGTACTTTCTTCAAAAGCTTTTTTTGGCTGGCGTGGCAAACAAAATAAACCCAACCAAACCGGTAATAGCCGCAAGCATTTAACCGAAGCCTGTAACGAGGCGCTGCAGCGGCTGCAGGTAGATTACCTGGATTTATTTTACTGCCACCGCCCCGATAAAAATACACCCATTGATGAAACAGTGTGGGCAATGAATCTCCTGCTGCAGCAGGGAAAAATTTTGTACTGGGGTACCAGCGAGTGGAGCGGTGTAGAAATCATGGAAGCACACCGGGTGGCCGAAAAATATAAGCTGATAGGCCCCACCATGGAGCAGCCGCAATACAATTTATTTGAGCGCCACAAAGTAGAAGTAGAGTATGCAGAAATTTATAAAAATGTTGGCCTGGGTACTACCATATGGAGCCCGCTGGCTTCGGGTTTATTAACGGGTAAATACAATGACGGTATTCCTGCAGAAAGTCGCTTTGCCCTGTCTGGTTTCGACTGGCTGAAGGACAGGTGGATGGCAGAAGAAAAAATAAACAAAGTAAAAAAACTGGGCGAACTGGCGGCAGAGCTTGGTGTAAATACCGCACAGCTCAGCATTGCATGGTGTATAAAGAACCCCGATGTGAGTACGGCTATTTTAGGAGCTACCAAAAAAGAACAGTTGCTGGATAACCTGCAGGCGCTGGAAGCAGTAAAAAAACTTACGCCGGAAATAATGGAAAAAATAGAGACCATTGCCGGCACCAAACCTGTACAGCCTGAACCCTAATTATGAAAAATATTACTGTATACGGCTTACCAAATTGCGACAGCACCAAGTCCGCATTAAAATGG
The DNA here is from genome assembly GCA_043789265.1 of Chitinophagaceae bacterium. Lineage (GTDB taxonomy): Bacteria > Bacteroidota > Bacteroidia > Chitinophagales > Chitinophagaceae > Ferruginibacter. Next base: position 8,900 of record JAYWIB010000151.1, on the reverse strand, counting down.
CTGGAAAAAAATGCCATTAAATACAGCCTGCACAATTATAAAACAGCAGGTCTTTCAAAAGAAAAACTGATGGAATGGTGCAGCAAAGCAGGCTGGCAAACCCTGCTGAATAAACGAAGCACCACCTGGAGAAATACAGCACCGGAAGTGCAGCAGACGATTACTGCTGAAGCCCCTGCAGTACAGCTTATGCTACAGCAAACAAGCCTTGTTAAAAGACCGGTGATTGAAACAGGAAACAGCCTGCTGCTGGGTTTTGATGAAAAATTGCTTGAAAAAAAATTTCTGTAAAGGAGTGCATACGCAATGAATGCAGTAAATTTAAACATGGAAAACAGCGTGGAACTGAAAGCACTGATACGGAAAAATGCACACCTGTTCTGGCATATTAAAGACAGTGCCAAAGAGCACTTGCCCCTCCAAGTGGTGCTTGAATTTTTTTTAAACTATGCTGATAAAAATACTATAAAAGAATTATTCTCCATAGTGGGTATTAACAATGCGGCGGCGGCTTTTTTTAAAGATGTGGAGCTAAAAGCTGAAAGAAGTAATTATTTTCCCGTTATTCAAAATTATTTTTCATTGTACTTTAAAAAATATGCACCTGAATATTCTCAATAAATCGCAGTCTCAATTGCTTTCGCTTGTGGCTGATTTTAAATCTGAGTTTTATCTTGTGGGAGGAACGGCTATTGGTTTTCACATAGGACACAGGTTTTCAATAGATTTTGATTTATTTAAAAAAGGCACAATAAGACACAAGGCCATTATAAATAAATTTGAAAAAAAAAATGAGTTCATTTCTGTTATTTTTAAAGATGCTGATCAGCTTCATTTGAATTGCAGAGATGTAAAGTTTACTTTTTTTAATTACGAATTTGATATTCCACATCCTCTGTTTATAGAAAAATTTATAAGCGTACCATCTCTGCTTGATCTTGCTGCTATGAAGGCATATGCGTTGGGCAGACGAAGTAAATGGAAAGATTATGTTGATTTGTTTTTCATATTGAAAGATCATTTTACAATAATAGAAATTACTAACCGGGCACTTGATATCTATGGTGATTTATTTAGTGAAAAATTATTTAGAGGCCAGTTGAGTTATTTTAGTGGAATAAATTATTCAGAAGAGGTAGAGTATCTTCCCGGCTTTGAATTACCGGAAAATACAATCAAACAGTTTTTAACAGAAGCGGCGCTTACAGAATTTTAACAGCATCATTAAAATACAAAAATTATTATTCACAAAATGCCTGTTAACCCTTCAGGCAAAACCCTTTAAGGGATAGGGAAAACAACAATGAAAAGAAATGCAACAGCCGTGTGGAACGGTACAGGTAAAGAAGGTAACGGTCACCTTACCACGCAAAGCACCGTACTCAGCAAAACGCAGTATTCATTTAACAGCCGCTTTGCGGATGGTGTGGGTACCAACCCGGAAGAACTGGTAGCTGCCGCACACGCAGGCTGCTTTACCATGAAGCTGAGTTTTGTACTGAATGCTGCAGGCTTTACCGCAGACAGTATAGAAACAAGATGTGATATTACATTAGAAGATGGCGCCGTTACTGAATCGCATTTAAATGTAAAGGCCACCGTACCCGGCATAGGCCAGGAAGCTTTTGATGCAGCAGTAGCAGATGCAAAAGCCAATTGCCCAATTTCAAAATTGTACAATACAAATATTACACACGAAGCTGTGCTGGCATAATTAAAAATGAATGGCAGTAAAAGAGCCTGGCAGCAGTCCGGCTCTTTCAGTAGATTTGGTAAAAATATTTTTATGTTGTTTCAAAATAAAACTGTGCTGATAACCGGTGCATCACGTGGCATTGGCAAAGCCATTGGATTAAAGCTGGCAAAGGAAGGCGCCAATATTGTGATTGCATCTAAAAGTGTGGAAGAAAATCCAAAACTTGGCGGCACTATTTTTTCTGCTGCTGCCGAAATGGAAGCAGCAGGTGGTAAAGCATTGGCCGTTCAGTGCGACATCCGTTTTGAAGATCAGATTGACAATGTGGTAAAACAGGCAACAGAAAAATTTGGCGGCATAGATATCCTCGTGAACAATGCTTCGGCCATCAACCTGAGCAATACGGAAAATACCGAACCCAAGCGGTACGATTTAATGTACGACATCAACGTACGTGGCACTTTTATGGTAAGCCGTGCCTGCATTCCCTGGCTTAAAAAAGGAACCAATCCGCATATACTTAATTTATCTCCGCCCCTTAATATGGATATGAAATGGTTTGCCAACCACCTGGCATATACCATCAGCAAATACAATATGAGTATGATTGCTTTGGGGCTGGCGGCTGAATTGAAAAAATATTCCATTGCTGCCAATACCCTGTGGCCACGTACCACCATTGCCACGGCGGCAGTAAATAATTTATTGGGCGGTGAAGCCCTCATGAAAATGAGCAGGACTACAGATATTATTGCCGATGCTGCCTTTTATATTTTGTGCAAACCTTCGGCTGCATGCAGCGGTAATACATTTATTGATGAACAGGTACTGGCGGCAGAAGGCATTACCAATCTTGATAAATATGCAGTAGTACCCGGAGCCGAATTATACAACGACTTGTTTGTGTAAAACGACTGTTAAAATAATTGCAGTTCCCCACTGTTTTGATGAGCGGTAGACAATTTATCACCTGCACGTTTAGTTTCGTAATGGTTATAAAATGCAGTGTCATTTTTTAATCATTCACCAAACTGTATAGTATGTTTTCCTTGAAAAATTTTGCGGTTATCTGCTGCATGTTTGCTGCGGCAAGCGGCTTTAGCCAGCAGCAAAAAAAACAGGTGAGTGCCCTCCGGATAAATACCTCCATTATTATTGATGGACTGTTAACGGACACAGCCTGGAGAAACATACCTGCGGCCAATGAATTTACCTGCCTGCGTCCCACTCCATTTTTAAAAGAAAGCAAGGCCAATGCTTCGGAAGTATACTTTGCCTACAATGACGAAGGCTTCTATGTGGGCGGCTATTTTCATGAAAGTACTAAAGACAGCATTGCATCAGAGCTGGCAGGCAGGGATGGTTTTGGTAACAATGATTTTGCAGGAATTATACTGGATACATACAATGATAAATTGAATGGTTTTGAATATTTTGTAACACCGCTGGGCGAGCAGATGGATGCAAAACAATCGCCGGTAATAGATGGCAACAGCGAAGATTTTAGCTGGAATGCGGTTTGGCAAAGCGCTGCTAAAATACAAAATGACGGATGGTCTTTTGAAATGTTTATTCCTTATGCTGCCATACGCTTTGGTAAAAAAAATGTACAGGAATGGGGATTAAATATTGTAAGACGGCGGCAGAAAAGCGGGCAACAGTTGTTCTGGCAAAGTATTGATCCAAACGTAAATGGATTTTTAACGCAGGAAGGCACGCTTAAGGGTTTACAAAATATACAGGCGCCACTGCGGCTGCAGTTTACACCTTATTTTTCTTCATATATTAACGCTGATAAACTTGCCGCCGCCGGCACCAATAAAACTACCACGCCTGTTAATGGCGGCATAGATGTTAAGTATGGCATTAACCCCGCCTTTACGCTGGATGTAACATTGGTGCCGGATTTTGGCCAGGCATTGAGCGACAACAGGGTATTAAACCTTAGCCCTTTTGAGCAGCGCTTTAGCGAAAACAGGACATTTTTTACAGAAGGCACAGAATTGTTCAGCAAGGGCAATCTGTTCTACAGCCGCCGCATTGGCCGCATTGGTGCCAGGCCTTTGCACTACGATGATGTGACCGTAGCTCCGCAGGAGGCTGCCATAAAAAATCCTGAACAGGTAAAATTAATTAATGCAACAAAAATTAGCGGACGCACCCAAAGCGGTCTGGGCATTGGTATATTAAATGCTGTTACCAATACGCAATATGCGGTAATAGAAAACAGCATTACCAAACAAACACGCCGGTTTGAAACCGAACCCCTTACCAACTACAATGTGTTTGTACTGGATCAAACAATGAAGAACAACAGCAGCATATCTTTTGTAAATACCAATGTACTCCGCAGCGGCAGTGATTATGATGCCAATGTAAGCTCGCTGCTGTTTGATTTAAACGATAAGAAAAATAAATGGAATGTGGGCGGCAATGTGGGCATGAGTGCATTGATGAACAGGGAAGGGAAAAATATTATTGGCTATACCCACAGCATTTACTTTGGAAAAACCAGCGGCGCTTTTAATTTTAATGTATGGCAGGATTTGGTAAATGCACAATACGATAAAAGCGACCTTGGATATTTTACCAATAACAACAGCATGGATCATGGATTGTGGATGAGCTATAACTGGACAAAGCCCACCAACTGGTACAACCGCCTGCGTGTAAATATGAATGTACGCTACAGCAGGCTGGTATCGCCGCTGGATGCGGTACGGGGTAAAGACAGGATGTACCAGAGCGCCGGATGGAATATTAACAGCAACGCACAAACGAAAAATTTATGGAGTGTGGGAATCAATTTAAATGGCGCCCCGGCATACAATGATTTTTATGAGCCACGTGTACAAGGAAGAGTTTTTCATAATACCGGAAGAATAGGGCTGAATGGCTGGTGGGAAAGTAATTCAGCAAAAAAATTGTCATGGGGAGGAGATGTGTTTGTAGGTAAAGGCAGTGTGCTAAAGCGTAAAAGTTTTAATTACAGCCTGTTTGGGAAGGTACGTTTCAACAGTAAGTTTTCTGTGGATGCATCGGTATCTAAAGAGGGAACCGTTAGCCAGCCCGGGTTTGCTTTTATAAATGAAACCGGCAACGAAATTATTTTTTCCCGGCGGGATGTAAACTCTGTGTACAGCGCCTTTAATTTAAAATACAGCTTCACCAATAAAATGGGTATTACGCTCAACACCCGGCACAACTGGACAAGGGTAACTCCCCGCCAGTTTTACCTGCTGAATGCAACAGGTGATCTTGAACCTACTGCACTCTCCAAAAATGCGGATCAAAATTATAATTATTTTGCTGCAGATATGGTATACACCTGGCAATTTGCTCCGGGAAGTTTTTTAAACATCGTACTGAAAAAAATTGGTGAAGATTTTAAGTTCGGCGAAGAAGCACAGCAAGTGGCTAAAAAAAATTACCTGCACAATTTGGGCAGTACCGTATCCGGCAACCAGTTAAACAACAATGATCTCACCAGCATTTCTGTAAGGCTGATTTATTTTATAGATTATATGACGGTAAAAAATAAATACAAAAATAAAAAGGGTAACATTTAGTGTGATGCTGAATTTAGCACAGCAGAAAAAAGCACCAAAATAAATTTCATCCATCTGTTTTCTCGGGCCGCATCATGGGGAAAAATAACACATCCTGTATGGAGTGCTGGTTGGTAAGCAGCATGGCAATTCGGTCTATACCAAATCCGATACCACTGGTGGGTGGCATACCATATTCCAGTGCACGCAAAAAATCATAGTCAATAAACATTGCTTCATCATCACCCCGTTCCATCAGCTTTGCCTGTTCTTCAAAACGGGCTCTCTGTTCAATGGGATCGTTTAATTCGCTGTAGGCATTGGCTATTTCTTTGCCATTACACATCAGCTCAAAACGCTCTACCAGCCCGGGTTTGCTACGGTGCTTTTTTGTAAGCGGACTCATCTCTACCGGGTAATCTGTAATAAAAGTGGGCTGTATATAATTGCCTTCGCACCTTCTGCCAAATATTTCATCAATTAATTTTCCTTTGCCCCATTTTTCATCTGCATGTATTTTTAATTCACGGCAGACATTTCTTATCCCTGCTTCATCCATTTCGCTGATGTCAAAACCTGTATGTTCTTTAATGGCATCATACATGGTTATTCTTTTGTAGGGAGCTTTAAAATCTATTTCATTATCCCCGGCAATTACTTTAGAAGAACCATTTGTGGCGGTGGCAGCTTTCTCCAGCAATTGCTCCGTGGTCTCCATCATCCATTCATAGTCTTTATATGCTACATAAAATTCCAGTACGGTAAACTCAGGATTGTGTGTTCTGTCCATTCCTTCGTTTCTAAAATTTCTGCTGAATTCATATACCCATTCAAAGCCGCCAACAATCAGACGTTTTAAATAGAGTTCGTTTGCAATACGCATGTACATTGGCACATCCAGCGCATTGTGGTGTGTGGTAAACGGGCGTGCAGCAGCGCCGCCGGGAATGCTTTGTAATACCGGAGTATCCACCTCCAGAGCGCCACGTTCATTTAAAAATTGCCGGATGGCATCTACCATTTTGGTGCGCTTGATAAATGTTTCTTTTACGCCGGGGTTCACAATTAAATCTGCATAACGCTGGCGGTAGCGAAACTCAGGATCGGTAACTTCATCAAAAGCTTCACCATCTTTTTGTTTTACTATGGGCAATGGATGCAATGCTTTTGTAAGCAGCGTAAATTCTTTTACATGTATGGATGTCTCACCAGTTTTGGTGGTAAACACATAACCCTTTACACCAATGATATCGCCTATGTCCAGTAATTTTTTCCAAACATGCTGAAACATAGATTTATCTTCTCCCGGACAAATATCATCCTGCTTGATATAGAGTTGAATTTTGCCTGCACTGTCCTGTATCACCGCAAAGTTGGCCTTGCCCATATCCCTTACACTCATCAGCCTGCCTGCAATGCATACATCAGAAAAATCATTTTTATTTTCTTCGCCTTTAAAATTTTCTTTTATAAACACCGAGCTGCTGTTTACGGGGTACAATGCAGCAGGATAAGCATCAATGCCCAGCCGCATCAGTTCCGCCAGTTTTTCTCTTCTAATAATTTCCTGCTCTGATAAATGTGAAGTACTCATAATGCTGTTAAAAAAAATTTTCGCAAAGATACCGCATGCAACTCATTTTTGCAGGCAGCACTCTTATCTTTAGTTTGGCAGCAATCTTGCTTATATTCTTTTAAAAAAAATTACATGAAAAAACTTTTTGCAGCGCTCACCATTATTTTTTTATTTTCAGGATGCGATGTATTGCAGCAACTGCCCACGTCTGCAGGCATCACACAGGCCGAAGCAGGCCAGGGCATTAAAGAAGCGCTGAGCCAGGGGCTGGCGGGCGCAGTGCTGCAGCTGAATAAAGAAGATGGATTTTATAAAGATGCCCTGTACAAAGTATTGCTACCGCCTGATGCAAAAAAAATTGAAAACACCTTAAGGGATTTAGGCATGAATAGTCTGGTAGACAAAGCCATTTTACAAATTAACCGTGGCGCAGAAGATGCTGCAGGATATGCCAAACCGATATTTGTAAATGCAATAAAAGAAATGACTTTGCAGGATGCCATTGGCCTTGTAAAAAATGGTGATACAAGCGCCACGCATTTTTTCCGTGAGAAAACAACAGCAAAACTGATGGCTGCATTTTTGCCCGTAATAAAATCATCGCTGGATAAAGTGGAGGCCACCAAATATTACGGCAGCGTTGTAAATACTTACAATAATTTCCCCACCACCTTCAAAAAAATTAATCCTGACCTGCCTTCTTATGTTACTGAACGGGCCACGGCTGCATTGTTTGATTTGGTGGCCAAAGAAGAGCTGAACATCCGCAATAATTTTGCGGCAAGAACTACAGATATTTTGAAGAAAGTGTTTGGGCAGAAGCTGATGTAAAGTTATTCCCAGATATTTTTAAATACTACATCTATTGAACAATCCTTATCAGGGAAAAATGTAAATGGCTGTTGTTGTGAAAATTCCTGTAACTGATATTTGCCATCTTTATCAAGCATATAAATTTCCACTGTATTTTTATCAACATCCACAATAATATAGCAGGGAATTTTATAAGACTGGTAAATATAAAATTTATTATTCCTGTCTTTCATTGCTGTGGAAGGCGATAATATCTCCACCACAATCGAGGCCGGAAAATCAAGAAAAACCTTTTTGATGTCTTTACAAACAACCACTGCATCAGGCTGCAGTATTGTATCTTCTGCCACTTTAATATCTATAAAATCATACACCTTACAATTTTTGCAACCCGATTTTTTTATTGCATCTTTCAGTTCATATTTGATATTGCTGCTTATCCATTGATGCCGGGGTGCAGGTGCCGGGCTCATAGCGTAAGGGATGCCTTCAATCAATTCCCAACGGCCTTCCCATTGGCAATATTCTTCGTAAGTGTAATGTGGTAATATTTTTACTGCGGATGACATTGAATCAAAATTACTATAATTAGTTTGAACTCAGCAACACCTGCCAGGCCTCATTCACCCTGCCTTCATCCAGCAATTCTTTTGCATATAGGTGCAATTCTTTTTCCATCTCCTCGGGATTGATGGAATAATACTGGATGATATTTTTTAGTTTATCATCGGTAAAGGAAGGGTCAATAAAGGGTAATTCATTTACGTTGGCCAACTGGCCGAGGGTATTGCCGGTGAGTATCGCACTGTTTTGTATGGAAGCGGGCAGATTATCTATACCAATGCCCAGCCTTGTATTTGGTTTTTCTACTTTAAATAAATTACTGCTGTCCACTCTGCAGTACCAGTCGCCGCCGAGCCTTGCAATGTGATGCAGTTTGGTTTGGTCTATCATTGTTTTTTCATCATTCAGTATCTGGTCATTGATGTGCATCAATAAAATTTCAGCAATCACCAAATTACCGGCACCGCCCTGGGTTCCCAGTGGTTTTACTTCAATTACTTTACATTCAAATTGTACGGGGCTTTCTTTTACCCTGGGTGGTTGTATTAATTGTGATGGTTCTTTTGTAAAGCCGGCTTTTTTAAATTCATCTGTTCCCTTTGGATAGTCGCAACTGGCGAGGCTTACCTGCTGCACCATATTGTAATCACAAATGTTTACCGCCACTTCCGGTACTTCCAGCATATTTTCTAAAGTATGTTTG
>JAYWIB010000150.1:0-4259 GCA_043789265.1 Chitinophagaceae bacterium | reverse complement strand
CCTCTCTTAACAAGTTTACGCCTACCAGTACATCTATAACACCCAGCCGTAGTTCTCTTAATATTTCTACCCTTTCCAGTGCATCCACCTCGCTGTGTATGTATTTGCTTTTAATGTTGATCCGGTGCAGGTATTTATCCATTTCTTCCGCCATGCGTTTGGTAAGGGTGGTTACCAGTACCCGATCGCCTTTAGTAATTCTTTTATCTATTTCATCCAGCAAATCATCTATCTGGTTTATGGAAGGACGGATTTCAATAGGCGGCTCCAGCAGGCCTGTAGGCCTTACAACCTGCTCCACCACTACACCACCGGTTTTCTCCAGTTCAAAATCGCCGGGAGTGGCAGATACAAAAATGGTCTGGCCAATCATGTTTTCAAACTCATGAAAATTTAAGGGGCGATTGTCTAATGCGCTTGGCAAACGAAAACCATAATCCACCAAAATTAATTTCCTGCTTCGGTCGCCGCCATACATACCGCTTACCTGCGGCACCGTTTGATGGCTTTCATCAATTACACAAATAAAATCTTTGGGGAAATAATCCAGCAAACAGAAAGGTCTTGTACCAGGATGCCTGCGGTCGAAAAAACGGGAATAGTTTTCAATGCCATTGCAATACCCCAGCTCTCTTATCATTTCTAAATCATAATTCACCCTTTCACTCAAACGTTGCGCTTCTATAAATTTACCACTGCTCTTAAAGTATTCTACCTGCGCTGCAGTTTCATCTTGTATTTCATAAATTACCTGCTGCATAATATCTTTTGGCGCCAGGTACAGGTTTGCCGGAAAAATAGCGGCATCTTCCACCAAGCTTATTCTTTTGCTGCTGCTGAGTTCCAGCGTTTCGATGCTTTCAATTTCATCGCCAAAAAAAGTAATGCGGTATCCATAGTCCACATAAGGCAAATTAATATCCACGGTATCGCCCTTTACCCGGAAGGTACCTCTTGTAAAATCTCCCTGCGTACGGCTGTACAAACTATTGACCAATGCATGTAAAAAACCCTGTCTTGATATTACCTGTCCTTTTTTTATTCGTACAATGCCATTGGCAAATTCAGTAGGATTGCCCATGCCATAAATACAGCTTACGCTGGCCACAATAATGATATCCCGCCTGCCGCTCAGCAACTGGGCTGTGGCCTGAAGCCGCAGCTTATCCAGTTCTTCATTGATGCTTAAATCTTTCTCGATGTAAATGTTACTAACGGGGATGTATGCCTCCGGCTGATAATAATCATAATAGCTTACAAAATAACCCACCGCATTGTCAGGAAAAAATTGTTTAAACTCTCCATACAATTGAGCCACCAGTGTTTTGTTATGTGTAATAACCAGTGTGGGCCGCTGCACCTGCTGTATTACATTGGCAATGGTAAACGTTTTTCCGCTGCCGGTAACACCCAGCAAGGTTTGATAGCGTTCACCATCCTGTATGCTTTCGGTTAATTTCCGGATAGCATCGGGCTGGTCGCCTGCGGGCGAGTATGATGAGTGAAGATGGAAAGGCACAGTAAATTTTTTAAGCCTGTAAAAATAACACAACCAAAAAAGATTTATTGAATCTTTTTCAGTACAGACTTTTCAATTTCATTTTTCCTGATAAACCATGCAATGGTAAATGAGGGTATAACATCCGTAAAGGGAATTGCTTCTTCTAAAAAATTTAATACGCCGCCAATCATCCCGATCCGGCCACCAAACAATTTATAAAATATCATGGCGGAGATGGGTGCCCATACCAGGTCGGCAAATTCGCCCAGAGCCGGGAAGATAAAGGTTAGCATGCCGATTACATCAAGGGCAATGCAGGTAGCAATATTAGGAAGAAAATGTTTTTCGTTTTTCATGATTGTTGTTTATTGCTTTAATGACTACAAAAGAAGAGAAGTAATTTGTTTAGGATTGTTTAATAGAAAACCCTGCCAAAATTGTTTCGCTGACATTTCGTTGAGTTAAATTTTTGCAAGAGGAACGGGAAGTTTTATAATTTGGAGTGAGACCCAGAGTTTAATAAAATATACCAACACCAATGTTATTTTTTCAATTGTTTTTTAGATTTTGAGGGCGGCAAAAAGTTAGCACTTGTCACAACTTTCTGTCCCGTTTTTTCTTCCAGCGCCAGCCTTGCATCTTTGGCAATCTTTCCACCCTTGTTTCCTGTCTTTGCATTTTCAATGACACCTTTTGCCTGCTCGGTTTCGGCTATTTGCCGGGTGGATAATTCGGCGAGTGCTGTAAAAATTAATTCTGCTTCGCTCATGTGATCACGCAGGTTTTGCGATTTCAAGTCTTTTAATGTTTTATGTTGCTGCACGCTTACGCCTGCCCATTCCTGGTGAGCCTCATCCGGCTTTCAGCCACCTTCTCCAAGGGAGAAGGGAATGGATGTAAATTTATTTTTTCTAAGAAATGCAAATTCATCATTTTTTGTAACGCCGCTTTCCTTCCATTAATCAGTTAGGTTGTTCCGTGTTTCCTGCCCGGTCATGCGCTGCTGAATCCATTTTTCGCTGCCAAGTTTCTTGCAGTTTTCCCTTGCCCTGTCGAGGCTTTGGGCAGGGTCGGCAATTTCCTGCATGCGTTCGTAGCCAGTTTTTGCAAGCCATTGTTCAAATGGCTCTGCTTTTGGTGAAGGGATGGACTGGATAAGGCGGAGAAGTTGTTCAGTATCGGCAACATCAGTTGTATAAAACTTGCCGTCATTAGCTTGCATTTTCAGTTGTCCCAAATTATGGGACAACTCACTTCCCTCCTGTTGCAGCTTTGTTTTTAAAGCATTCCAGTATTTACGTGGTCGTGGGCTGCCCGTTAAAATTTCAATCACATCAATAAAGGAGAAATACCATTGTTGTATTACTTCATCCCAATGTGTTCTTACTTTTTTCTGTTGAAAGAGTTTTATGTCGCTGGTCATTGTATTGTTATTTTATTGCCAGCCGAAGTTAGTCTGCTTGCCGCTGATTTAAAATAAGAGGCTGGATTTCTTTGCCCATGTTATGCAGTGGGTTTTGCACATGGGGGCAGTCAGTTTAGCTTGTAATATTATGACGGAAATGTTCGGCAGCCCAGGTTTTCATCACTTCTTTTGTATATCCTTTTGTGGCTGCTTCTGCATCAGCCATTGCAATGGCTTTTTTAAAAAAGGTATTCGCTTATCAACTGCTTTATTTCTATTAGGTCCTGTTCGGAGTGCTGGCATTTAAACAGGTTGAGAATATCTTTTTGTGCATTATTGAACGGTTCCATTTTAAAAATTTCTGGAAGTTATTGATTTACGAACCTATCAGAACGGAATTAATTTGAACAGTTCCAAGTTGTGAGATGGTTGATTAATGTGCAGTCGCTTAAACTAATACTTTTTTATTGCCCCTGTTTACAGTATGGCTTTTTGCTCTTCCCTTTTGTAGAGGCATTTTTTTTCCTGTTGCTTTGTAGTGAGCAATTATTTCGCTAATCCTTTTTCTTTCTTCTGTTGATAAAGGCGTTGGGTCAACGTAAAAATCAACTCCGGCAGGTTCTTTTATGTATCCCATTGGTTTTAGAATTTAAGTTGGAAAATATTTATTAATCAGGCTAAGTGCTTCATGCGGAAAGATTACCATTTTTTGTCCTCCAACAGCCGTTGCTCCCAATGTTCTTTCATAGTGCTCAATCAATTTTGTTTTAGCTGTAAAAGAAACAAATCCCTGATATCCCTTATCCCAAGAAGATTTACAGGTAAAGGCAAAAAGATTACCCGGCACACCTTCGTACAATTTACTCTTTCCTAAATTGAATGGGGCGCTTTCAATGAGGTGCAAATAATAATGGTCATTATAATCACTGATGCTTAAAAGCCCCTGAATAATTGCCGGATTATTCCTGATAGTAAGTTTATAAATTTGCCTGTCACTGAGCCTTAACTCACTTGCCCAATTAAAAAGCCAGCCACTCTTTTTTGTAATGCTTTTCAAGTCTGCCTTCAATACAGGATGTACATCAGTGGGAAAACTGTCGCCTGAAATGGTATTGACAATGCTGTTGGTGAGCCTGTCAACTTCAATTTCTAAATGATATTTATTTTGTTTAGGCACCTTTCAAAGATACGAAAAAGGGCTGTTACAGCACTTTGATATTGATATGCCCGGCAATATTGAGCCTTGCCTAAGAATTTGAAATCATTGTTGTCCGGTAAAAATAAATAAAAAAGGGGTAGCCGAAGCTGCCCCTTTTTTCATACTTTCATTTTACCACAAAATCAAGTATGCTA
>JAYWIB010000149.1:0-4267 GCA_043789265.1 Chitinophagaceae bacterium | reverse complement strand
ACTGCAGCAAGTACAGCAGATGACAACAATTCCACTTTAGTGGTTGATTATTACGCCGCCGCTCAGCCATCGCAAGCAGAAGTATATGAAGATGATGGTATAAATAAACAGGCTATAGTTGATAACAAATATCAGCTGCTGATAATTAAAGCCATGCCTTCACCGCAAAAACTTGTTTTTAATGTAGCAACAAAAGGCAGCGGTTACAAAGGAGCGCCTGCAATGCGAAAGTTTGTATTTAATGTACACGGTTACACTGCCGCCGGACCAGGGTTATACATAAATGGTACATTCAAACAGCGGATCAAGTATCCATCTTTAGACAGCAGCGGGCCGGGTAATTATTACAGCTTAGAAATTGAATACAACGGCCTGCCATTAAAAATAGAAATAAAATAAAAAAGGGTAAATGAATTTTCTGCAATTTGATTTTGAAACACATAACAGGGAGGAAACAGAAAAGCTGGTAGCGTTGCTGGCAGAACAAGGGTTTGATGGCTTTGAAGAAGACGGCATGACATTAATAGCCTTTGTACCGGAATCCAAATTCAACAATGAAGCGTTTGAAAAAACGCTTGAGCGCTTTTCTATTCTTTCATATGCTAAAACTGTTATTGAAAATATTAACTGGAACCAGCAATGGGAAGAAGGGTTTGAACCGGTGCTGGTAGATGATTTTGCCGCCATACGGGCTCATTTTCATAAGCCTGTAAAAAATGTGCAGCATGAAATCATTATAACACCAAAAATGAGTTTTGGCACCGGCCATCATGCCACTACTTATATGATGGTGCAGCAGATGAAAGCAATTAACTTCAGTGGTAAAGCGGTGCTGGATTTTGGAACCGGAACGGGTGTCCTAGCCATACTTGCAGCAAAATCCGGCGCTGCATCCATATTGGCCATTGACAACGATGAGTGGAGCATCACCAACGCAAAAGAAAACTGCATTCAGAATAATTGTAAAAAAATAATTATTCAGCAGGCGGATCAAATACCTCTGTCAGATGAATTCGATATCATTCTTGCCAATATCAACCTGAATGTGATACAGGCAAATCTTTCGGCAATGGTGGCTGTTGCATTGCCCGGTGCCAAAATTTTATTAAGTGGTTTTTTAGCCACAGACAAGTCTGCACTTACTGAATCAATGGAAGCCAATCAACTTAAAGAACTTAAAACATGTACTAACAAAGAATGGCTCTGCATACTTTGCAAAAAATAAAGTGCCAATATTTTCGTTACCGACAAAGCTGCATTTGCACATTGCCGTCAACTCATTTTCGGCTATATTTGCAACCTCAACTGACTAAGAAACAATGAAAGAACTTTTACTAATTGTTATTGCTTATTTAATTGGGTCAATACCAACCGCCCTGCTGATCAGCCGTAATTTTTTTGGAATTGATATACGGGAATATGGCAGCGGAAACATGGGAGCCACCAATACTTTTCGGGTATTAGGTTTCAAATATGGCAGCATGGTAATGTTGTGCGATATATTGAAGGGCATGCTGGCTGTGGGCTTGTACAATTTTTTACCTCATTATTTGCACAATGAATGGGACAGAACCAACCTGATGGTTGGCCTTGGCCTGGCAGCAGTAATGGGGCATGTATTCCCCATCTTCGCACAATTTAGAGGCGGTAAGGGTGTGGCTACACTTTTTGGAATGATACTGGCAGTGCAGCCCGTAATAGCAGGCAGTTGCGTGACAGTTTTTTTACTCGTGCTTTTTCTTACCCGTTATGTTTCTTTAAGTTCAATATTAGCTGGTATTGCATTACCAATATGTGTGCTTTGGATATGGAATGATGATGTGGTAGTGTACCGAATATTTGCTGTACTTGTTTCTTTTTTAATTGTACTCACTCATCAAAAGAATATTGTAAAATTACTCCGGGGCAGCGAAAGCCGTGTGCCCATTTTCAAACATCGGGATCGGCGTAAAAAAGCCCATTAATTTGCTGTCCCCACTTTTCCAACTGTTCCAATTAATTATTTTCCAATTATTAACAAGTTGTATTTTTAAATTTGGTACATCAATTGTTTATCTATAGTTAAAACATATAAAAATGAAAAAACTATTATTAATGTTTTCGGTGGTTTCTGTAATTGGTGTTTCATGCTCCACCAACGCAGTTACAGGAAGAAAACAATTAAGCTTGTTACCTGAATCACAATTACAGCAAATGGCTGTAAGTGAGTACCAAAGTTTTTTATCCCAAAACAAAATGGTAAGTGCCAATGTCAGCAAAGATGCAGAAATGGTGAAACGGGTAGGAAGCCGTATTGCCAATTCAATTACCACTTACTATACGCAAAAAGGCAAGGGAGATATATTGAGCGGATACAAATGGGAGTTTAACCTGGTTGATAACAAAGATGTAAATGCTTGGTGTATGCCTGGTGGAAAGGTTGTGGTATATACAGGCTTGCTGCCCGTTGCACAAAATGAAGCGGCACTTGCCATTGTACTTGGTCACGAAATAACACATGCGGTTGCTCAGCATGGCAATGAAAGAATGAGTCAGGGCATGCTGGCGCAAGGTTTGAATATAGCAGGAGAAATTCTCACAAGCGGTAACCCTAAAATAAACAATCTCTTTAATAATATTTATGCACCTGCTGCCCAAATTGGCGTATTGCTGCCCAATTCCCGTAAGCAGGAATATGAAGCGGATCATTTCGGGCTTATCTTTGCTGCTATGGCCGGGTACAATCCAAGAGAGGCAGTTCCTTTCTGGCAAAGAATGGCCCAATCAGGAGGACAAAAACCACCAGAATTTTTGGCTACTCATCCATCGGATGAAAACAGGATAGCAAAGATTGAAAGCTATATGACTGAAGCCCTCAAATATTACAAGCCCGTTAAAAGATAATTTTTGAGTCATAGATTGTATCTAAACTACAAGCCCGCCAAAGATGGCGGGCTTGTAATTTTATGCTAAAAGCAAATTACCGCTTGCAGTATTGATGTATTTCGGTAACTTTGCAGACTTTTAAAGTTTTACTATGGAAGTATTAGCACCTTCACTTACAATACTGGAAAAATTGCAGTTTAAAGAAGAAAAGAACCTGTTGATACAAGGCTTGCCTTCTACAATTGAAAAACAGTTTGTAAAACTCTCTTTTTCAAAAAACGTAACGCCGCTGCTCAAAATCAAGAAGATTGATTTTGCATTGGTTTTTGCAATCAGTCACAATCAGTTAAAGGAAATCCTGAAAGATGTAGTTCCTGCTTTGGGCAAAGATGCAAAGCTGTGGATAGCTCATCCGAAAGTATCTTCTAAAATTGTAAGCGATCTTGCAAGGGATTGCAACTGGGATTGTATTGCTCAAAACGATTTGCAGGTGGAAAGAACGGTGGCACTGGACAATGTTTGGTGTGCCATGCGTTTTAAAAAAACTGAAAAAGCAAAGCGCACCTCAGCCACCCGGAGCTTACTGAGCGAAGTTGTATGATTAATCTCACAGGTTAATTACTTTTTTTTCGTTGCTGCTTTTAATCGCCGCTTCAATTATTTTCATTACGTTAATTCCATCCTGCGCCGTTACAGGTGCCGGCAGGTTATTTTGTATAGATTTATATACAGCATCATAATACCCGTAATAGTTACCGGCAAGCGTAGGTATTATCAGTTGTACAATTTTGCCATCCGCTTCAGTGAATAACCTGCCGCTGGCTTCGACGGGTTCTATGCCCCAATCGCTGTCTTGCACTGGTTTGCCCTGCTGCAAGTGGTTTTCCTGCACATCTGATCTTGCCTTTAAAAAAGAGCCTTTTTTGCCCCTTATGATAAAGCCGGGCAATTTTTCCGGTACAAAAAAACCAGCTTTCAGCCGCACCGGAAAGCCGGGATAATACAATGTAATATCAAACCAGTCATCTACCCGTGAGCCTTCTCTTGTTATTCGTATATCAGCAAATAAAGATGCAGGCATACCAAACAGACAAATGGCCTGGTCAATTATATGCGGCCCTAAATCATTTAATAATCCGGCGCCAGGCTGAGGTAGTTCCTTATGTTGCTTAATGCCTAACCTCGGTTTGTACCGGTCAAAGTGTATGGCGGCTTCAACTATTTCGCCAGTTACATTTTCATTCACTATTTTTTGTATGGTTTTAAAATCACTGTCCCACCTGCGGTTATGATAAACACTTAAGTGCCGCCTCAATGAATCTGCCAGCGTTTTTAATTCGGTTGCTTCTTTTACTGTAGTGGTAAACGCTTTTTCTGCAATTACATGTTTGCCCGCCAGCAA
>JAYWIB010000148.1:0-4276 GCA_043789265.1 Chitinophagaceae bacterium | reverse complement strand
TTACAACTTATCACTTACAACTTATCACTTACAACTTATCACTTACAACTTATCACTTACAACTTATCACTTACAACTTATCACTTACAACTTCACAGTATCTGGTCCACCAATTTTATGTAAGTCCCTATCCCTTCCTCTATTTCTGAAAGGTAAATAAATTCATCCGCAGTGTGGCTTCTTGCACTGTCGCCGGGGCCCATTTTTAAAGTTGGGAATGGCATCAATGCCTTGTCGGATGTGGTGGGCGAACCATAATATCCCTTACCTAATTTAATTCCTGCTTTTACTAAAATGTGGTCAAGCGGAATGGAAGTTGATTTCATCCTTGTTGTCCTTGGTTTGAAATCACTTTTCAGGTTTGCTTTCAAATCAGCCAGTATCTCTTCAAAGCTATACAGTTCATTGACCCTCACATCAATCACATACTTGCATTGGCTTGGCACCACATTGTGCTGTTTGTTTTCTGTGTCAATAACGGTTACGGTGAGCCGGGATTCTCCCAGCAGTTCACTCACTTTGTCAAAACGTTTGTTTCTTATCCAGTTAATATCATCCACTGCCTTGTACAACGCATTCTCTCCCTCATTTCTTGCCGCATGACCGGAGCGGCCGTTGGCAGTGCAGTCAATCACCATTAGGCCACGTTCAGCAACAGCCATTTCCAGTTTGGTTGGTTCACCCACAATACCATAATCAATATTTCCCAAAAAAGGTAGCACCAGTTCAATGCCATTCACACCGCTTATCTCTTCTTCGGCACTGGCGGCAAACACCACATTGTGCTTTGCATCTTTGGCTTCATAAAAATAAAGAAAGGTTGCAATCAAGGAAACCAAACAGCCACCTGCATCATTGCTTCCCAACCCAAAAAGTTTCCCCCCTTTTTCAACCGGGGTAAATGGGTCAAGCGTATAACCCTTGTTGGGCTTCACTGTATCATGATGGGAGTTCAGCAGCACCGAAGGTTTTGCGGCATCGTAATATTTGTTCTTGGCATAAATATTATTGCCCACCCTTGCATGCTCCACGCCACGCTGTTCAAAAAACTGCATCAGTATTTCAGCCGTGTCATTTTCCTCTTTTGAAAATGAAGGCGTGGCAATCAGTTGTTTGAGCAAAGCAACTGCATCATTGTATAATTGTTGGTTGTATATCATTTTATCAAGGTTCCTTTTGTATCAGCGGTCAGGTTTTGCAGCAAATCATCTGCATGGCCAATCAGCACTTCCTTCAAGCCGTTGTCAATGGCGGCAAATGCATTGTCAATTTTTGGAATGATGCCGTCGAAGAGTTTATTTTCTGAAAGCAGTTGCTGATATTTTTCTTTTGTGATAAAATTGATGACTGATTCTTCATCATTCACATCAGACAGTATGCCTTTCTTTTCAAAACAATAAATCAGCCTCACATCATATTGCTTTGATAAAGCAACCGCAAGTGAAGATGCAATGGTATCGGCATTAGTGTTTAGTATTTGTCCTTTGCCGTCATGAGTGAGTGGAGCAATGATTGGTGTCAATCCCTGTTGAAGCAACCCACTTAAGACTGTTGTATTAATTTTCTCAGCACTCACATCTCCTGCAAATCCATAATCAATAGTGCCGCCATCCTCTAAAGGGGAGTACTGAACAGGCCTCTTTGTTGCAGGAATAATATTTCCATCAGCGCCAGTCATCCCAATTGCATTGCAGCCCAATGCCTGCAGTTGTGCAATAATCTTTTTATTCACCAGTCCACCATATACCATTGTTACCAAATCAATTGTTGCTTCGTCGGTAATCCTTCTGCCATTGATGTATTTTGATTCGATGCCAAGCTGGTTACCGATTTTTGTGGCGATTTTTCCGCCGCCGTGAATAAGAATGCTGCCCCCATCCCCACCCCCATCCCCTAAAGGGGAGTTATTCAAAGGGTCTGCTCCTTTTGCAGTGGCTTTAATTTTTGAGAAATCCTCAAGGAATTTTTTAAGCTTGTTATCATCATCAATTATGTTGCCGCCAATTTTTATTACAAAGAGTTTTCCCCTAACCCCGCCCCCATCCCCTGAAGGGGAGTTATTCGGCGAGTCCACATTTTCTTGAGTGTGCTTTTTTTTCAGTTCGTTAATAGTGAAACCAATCTTTGCAAGGACATTATCAATAGCATTCAAAACCTCTTCATTTTTAAACCGCAATACAGTAACTCCAAATTGCTTTATGTCATTCTCCCTCATCTCATCATAAATCTTCACTTCCTTGTTTTCATGATAGCCGCCATCCAGTTCAATTACCAATTTCACATTGTGGCAATAAAAATCTGCTATATAGTTTGATATCGGATGTTGTCTCCTGAATTTTAAATGCCACTCATTAATCTTTATAATATTCCACAGAATCTCTTCAGCCTGCGTCATCTTAGCCCGCAGTTGTTCAGCCAAATCAAACAATATTGGATTTGCACCATAATGCATATTATGATGTTTGCTCCCCCCATCCCCTAAAGGGGAGTTATTTAAAGAGTCTATATCATTTGAAGAGTCCATAAATTTTTACGCTTTTTCACCTTGCAAATAAGTCTTTTAAGTTTCATTAGGAACTTCGAATAACTCCCCTTTAGGGGATGGGGGCAACATTTCAGCCAACACAGCCTGCGCCGCCCACACTCTATTTGATGCCTGCTGTGTTACAATACTGTTCTTGCTATCCAGCACCTCATCACTCAATTCAACATTTCTCCTCACCGGCAAACAATGCATCACTTTTGCATCATTGGTCAGTTTCAGTTTTTCTATTGTAAGCATCCACCACGGGTCGTTGGTATAAATCCTTCCGTAATCTTTAAAAGTGCTCCAGTTTTTTACATACACAAAGTCCGCACCCTTCAATGCATCCTCCTGGTCGTGTGTAATAACGGCACCTTTTGTAAACTGCTCATCCAGTTCATAATCTTCCGGATGAGTGATTACAAACTCCGCTTCACCCCATGCATTCACCCATTGTGCGGTAGAGTTGGGCACACATTGCGGCAATGGTTTGATATGAGGCGCCCATGTTAATACAATTTTAAGACCCCCTCCGCCCCCTAAAGGGGGAACTTTGAGCCTTTGCTCCTGAATAGTCATTATATCTGTCAAAGATTGCAACGGATGCAGCGTTGCACTTTCCAAACTCACAATCGGCACACCTGCATATCTCATAAACGCATTCATCACTTCTTCGCTGTAATCATCTGCTTTATTCTTCAGCCCGGGAAATGCACGGATACAAAGTATATCAAAATAATTTCCAAGAATTGGCGCCGCATCTTTCACATGCTCCACCGTGTTGCCACTCATGATAGCGCCCTCTTCAAACTCCATTGCCCAGCCTTCCTTGTCCACATTAAATACAATTGCTTCCAGCCCCAAATTGGCGGCGGCTACCTGCGTACTCAGCCTTGTACGTAAAGAAGGATTTAAAAAAATCAAACCAACACGTTTGCCAGCACCCAATGTTTTATCTGCAAAAGGGTTTGCCTTGTATGCAAGCGCTTTTGCAACCAACTTATTAATATCATCCCCTTTTGAAGAGGGATTGATAACATCATAAACAGAAATAAAATTTTTCATTTTTATTTTTTTTGTGACAAACATTTAATCTTTGTTCAACATCGTTGTGTCACTCACTTGTGCCGAATATCAATATGCAGCTTTGTCCACCTTATTCCGGCCTAACCCTCCTTCTACCTTCCCCGAAGGAAGGGAGCGGTGCTTTATACCATTTATAACCTCATTACTTCCAAATCAACAAATGTTCTTTAATGAACAACGAAGCCAACACCCCACTATAATAATAACTGTTTTTAATCCGCAGAGTTTAAAGTTCTCCCTTTGGGGGCGGAGGCGCTATTTTATCTTCCACACCAACATTTGTTCTTTAACAACAACGAAGCCCACACTCTGCTATAAAAAAAACAGCTTTTAGTTCTCAGGCTCCAAAGTTCCCCCTTTGGGGGCGGAGGGGGCTTTCAGTTCCTCCTTTATCGTCTCTAAAAAAACATCCGCCTCTTTCCTCGTAATATTCAACGCCGGCAACAACCTTATCACATTTGGCTTTGCCTCACCAGTAAATATTTTATGCTTAAATAAAAGATTCCTTTTCACTTCTTTCAATTCTTCAGGCAATTCAATTCCAATCATCAGTCCACGCCCACGAACTTCTTTTATATTGGGAAGCTTTCTTAATTCAAACATGAGATATTCTCCGACAGCAACTGCATTCTCCATCAGCTTTTCATCTTCCATTACTTCCAGCAC
>JAYWIB010000147.1:0-4288 GCA_043789265.1 Chitinophagaceae bacterium | reverse complement strand
TTTTTACCTGCATGAGTTTGAAAAATTATCCGCTACACTTAACCAGTTGCAAAAACAACATCAGCCCACATTGCTGATAGGTGTAACCTTTGCCCTTCTTGATTTTGCTGCTGCATATCCCATTAATTTATCATCGGCCATTGTAATGGAAACCGGTGGCATGAAGGGGCGTAAAGAAGAAATGACGAGGCCTCAGGTGCATCACAAATTGGCCACTGCCTTTGGCCTGCAGCAGGTACATGCTGAATATGGTATGACTGAACTGCTTAGCCAGGCATATTCAAATGGAGGTGGACTTTTTAGCTGCCCACGTTATATGAAAGTATTGATACGGGAAGAAGACGATCCCTTTAATGTACAATCCTCGCCCGCTAATAAATCAATAAACGGCGCCATCAATATCATTGACCTGGCAAATATTTATTCCTGCAGTTTTATCGCCACCGAAGATGCCGGCAGGCTGCATCCGGATGGCAGCTTTGAAGTATTGGGGCGATTAGATAATACAGATATACGTGGGTGCAGTTTGATGGCTTTGTGAAAGGTTTATGGTGGTAGGTTTACGGTTTAAGGTAAATGGAAGCAGGGTTTTAGGTGAATGGTATAAGGCTGATGGTTTAAGGTTAGCATGCCCCACACTTTATACATCTTGTTGTATGACGCAAGATGCTGTTGCATAAAAATCCTCGCCTCAATCTTGCGCCAAAAGGCAAGCACTTTTATAACTTTAGCATGCTTTCGCCATGCGAGGCTTCCCAAATGCCGCTGTAGGTTATCATGCCAGTAACCAACATTTTTTTTTCTTGAACGCAATCTGAATTTCTTTATTCTGCCGCTGTCCCGCTTTGCGCTGCTACTCCGGCACATACCCGGCACACATACCTTCACCGGGGCATCCGCTTCAATCGGGCGTAGGTTCTTAACTGGTGAATCTTTATGGAGCTCTTCCATTCCGTTATTCAAACAACTTTTCGTTTCCATAGCACGGCGAGACCTGCAGCCCACTCACTTATCCATTGCAGAGTCATCGCCTGGGAATGCGGGGAGACTCACGACGGAAGGAGACCTTGCGCCAACAACAGTTTTTAAATTTGAAGAGAACCTTGCGCCATATGAAGAAAACTGCAATGTGGGTTAACTTTATAGAACAATGGCATGCATGGCGCACAATTAAAAGTCCCCTGCAATTGCAGAGGACCCTTGTAATAAAATGGCCTTAAACCTTAGCCACATCAAATGCATTTTGAAGGTCATTCTTGATGTCTTCAATATGTTCTATGCCCAGCGATATACGCAGCAGTCCGGGTTCTACGCCGGCCGAAATTTGTTCGGCCTCACTTAACTGCTCGTGGGTAGTGGTGGCCGGGTGAATGATGAGTGTTTTAGCATCGCCCACATTGGCTAAGTGGCTGATTAGTTTCAACTCATTTACAAAAGTATCTGCGATGGTCTTTCCTCCTTTTATTTTAAAAGACAATACACCACCAAATCCACGTTTTAAATATTTTTTTGCCAGGCTGTGATACTTACTGCTTTCCAGCCCTGGATAATTTACGTACTCCACCTGTGGATGTACTTCCAGCCATATAGCCAGAGCCAGTGCATTTTCTACGGTGCGTTCTACCCGCAGCGACAAAGTCTCCAGCCCTTGCAAGAATAAAAATGAGTTGAATGGACTTAATGAAGGACCCCATGTGCGCAGGCCTGAAACCCTCAGGCGGATAATGTAGGCGATGTTGCCAAACGGTCCGTCAGAACCAAAAATTTCCCAGAACTTCATACCATGGTAACCTTCGTCTGGTTCGGTAAACTGAGGAAATTTACCATTGCCCCAATTGTAGTTTCCGCCGTCTATCACCACGCCACCAATACTGTTGCCGTGGCCACCAATCCATTTGGTAGCAGCTTCTACTACCACGTTGGCTCCATAGTCAAATGGCCTGAACAAGTAACCTGCAGCACCAAAAGTATTGTCTACCACCAGCGGTAGGTCGTGTTCTTTTGCGACGGATGCTATGGCTTCAAAATCGGGGATGCTAAAACCAGGGTTGCCGATTGTTTCTAAATAGATAGCTTTTGTTCTGTTGTCAATTTTGGAAGCAATACTAGCCGGGCTATCGCCTTCGGCAAAACGACACTCTACACCGATGCGTTTAAACGACACTTTAAACTGGTTGTAACTGCCACCATACAAAAAGGAAGAAGCCACAAAGTTGTCGCCAGGCAAAAGTAAATTATGCAAAGCCAAAAACTGGGCGCTCATGCCCGAGCCTGTGGCCACCGCACCTACACCGCCTTCCAGCGCAGCAACCCGTTTTTCAAACACATCGGTTGTTGGGTTCATAATGCGGGTGTATATATTTCCAAACTCTTTTAGGCCAAACAGGTTGGCGGCATGTTCCGAACTTTCGAATACAAATGAACTGGTTTGGTAAATGGGCACTTGCGCTGCATGCGTGGTAGCTTCCGGCGCATACCCGGCATGTATCTGCAGGGTTTCAAAATGTAATGGCTTTGTTGACATATTTATTTACTTTTTTAAGTCTACTAAGTTAATATACTTTCGAATTGCAAAACCAAATAGCCGGAAAAAGGGTAAATGTAATGGGTTTCCATAGTTCGGCGAAACCTGCAGCTAACGCACACACCCGGCGCAGAGTCATCGCCTGTTAGCCTTGCTTCCGAGCAATGTCTCTCAATATGCCATGTGCTGAGCCGAGGACGTTGCGGCTATCACATTTACTGCCCGCCATTATTAAAAGCCACATCTTCTATTTCCATAAAGTTAGTAATAGGATAAATACCCTGCTCTTCCGTAAGATCATATTTAGCTGAACTGTGAATGTAGTCAATAGAGCAAGCCGCCAGTTGCCATTTACCAATGCAGGGATTGTCGTGCATGTAATCTAATTTCTGCCAGCTTCCGTTTTATTCCTGGTAAGAAAATCAACCTTAAACTTTAAACCTTAAACTTTAAACTTAATTCTCCCCACCTTAAACCTTTTCCAATGCCTGCAAAATATCTTCCAGTATATCATCTGTATGCTCCAGCCCGGTGGAAATGCGTATAAGCCCAGGCGTAATATTTGTTGCCTGCCGCTCTTCTTCTGTAAGCTTTGCATGTGTGGTGCTGGCCGGGTGCGAAGCAATGCTCCTGGTATCGCCCAGGTTGGCTGTAAGCGAAAGCATCTGCAGGCTGTTCAAAAATTTCTTTCCACTTTCGAGTCCGCCATTTAGTTCAAAACAAACTATGCCCCCGCCATCTTTCATTTGTTTTTTGGCAATGGCATGCTGCGGATGGCTTGGGAGAAAAGGATATTTTACAACATTTATTTTGGGATGTTTTTCCAGCGCCGTTGCCACCACCAATGCATTTTTCGCATGGCGTTCCATGCGTACATCCAGTGTTTCCAGGCTTTTTGAAAGCACCCATGCATTGAATGGAGACAGTGCCGGCCCTGTGCTGCGGCAAAACATATAAATGTCCTGTATCAAATCTTTTTTTCCAACAACCACTCCTCCCAATACCCTGCCCTGCCCATCAATCCATTTGGTGGCGGAATGAACAACGAGGTCGGCGCCAAAATCAATGGGCCGCTGGCTTATGGGAGTAGCAAAACAATTGTCAACATTTAATAGCAGCTTATGTTTTTTTGCGAGGTCATTTACAAATGCAAGATCTATAACAGCCAGCCCTGGGTTGGTAGGTGTTTCCAAATAAATCATTTTGGTGTTTGGCTTAATGGCTGCTTCCCATTCTGCGGGGTTATCTGCACTTACATAGCTATACTCAATGCCATAATTGGGCAGGTATTTATTTATCACGGTATGTGTACTTCCAAAAACTGAACTACAGGACAACAGGTGGTCACCCTTTTTCAGCAATGCCATAAATGAGCCAAACACGGCGGCCATGCCCGATGCAGTGGCATAGCCAGCTTCAGCGCCTTCCAGGGCCACCATCTTGTCTACAAACTCCTGCACATTTGGATTGCTGAATCTGCTGTAAATATTGTCATCGCTTTCATCTGCAAATGCGGCCCTCATTTCTTCGGCATTGTCAAAACAAAAACTGCTTGTAAGAAACAATGGAGAGGAATGCTCCATCTCATCCGTTCTTTTACTTCTTATTCTGATTGCTTCTGTTATGGGATGTTTCATTGGTGGTTGGTGGAGGTGGAAGGTTTAGGTTGGAAGTTTTAAGTTTTAAGTTTTAAGTTTTAAGTTTTAAGTTTTAAGTTTTAAGTTTTAAGTTTTAAGTTTTAAGTTTTAAGTTTTAAGTTTTAAG
>JAYWIB010000146.1:0-4307 GCA_043789265.1 Chitinophagaceae bacterium | reverse complement strand
TTAAGATTTATTTTTTTGCCCAGGCTTTTTGGCTCGGTCCAGGTATCATCCGGCAATACAAAACTTACATACAGATCATTGTTCCTTCCCTGATCTTCTTCCGTCATATAATACAACAGTGCCTGGCTGTTGATGGCCATTACAGCCCCGTTTTGCCTGCCCCTGTCGTACTTTGCATAATTTTTTATATATATCATATTGGGCTTGCTCCATTGACCATTTTCTTTAAGGTAACACGTGCTTACACCATTGCCTGCATAGTCGCCGTTTATAAAAGCATTGCGTATGAGGATGCGGTTATTGTCCGGCGAAATCCAAAAAACAGCATTGTAATAATAGGTATTGAGCGGCCAGCCTAAATGAATGGCATTGCCCCAGTTGCCGCTGCTATCCCGTTCAGAAAACCAGATGTCCTGTGCATTGGGCACTTCTCCATACCTTGTATTTTCCGGATGATTCTGACAGATAAAAAAAAGTAAGTTGCCATCCGCAGATATTGTTGGCCGCAGTTCTGGTAAATCAGTATTTATTTTGATGCCAAGGTTTTCTATTTTAATAATTGTTTCTGCCTTTATCACATTTTCTTTTTGGGCTTTTAATTTACCCAATGTATCTGCAGGCTGTGCAAGCAGCAGGATGGTAACAAAAGAAAGTATACAGGAAAGCGCAGCTTTTTTCACAGGAATATAGTTTTGCCTGGCAGTACAACGAAAAAATGGTGGATACTGATATGCAGCACTCCTGCTTTGTTTTAAAAAACCGGGCGATTAATTGAACCCTGTACTAAAAAATAAAAATTTTTATCACCGTTTTTACCTTGCTTATATTCATTGTAGTTTAATACAGATGGGATACCTCCTTCACTTTTATTGATACCTTTATTTTATCACACAAAATAAAAAAACAAATGCTCAGTTGCCAGAAACATTTATTTCAATTACCGGCTGGCGGTCATTACCTCAATTGCGCATATATGTCGCCATTGCTTAGGGCAGTGGAGGAGGCCGGTATAAAAGCCATGCAGCAAAAGAGAAATCCTGCCAATATAAAACCACAGGATTTTTTTACTGATGCAGCCAAGACCCGTGCATTGTTTGCCGCATTAATAAAAGGATCGGCCTTACAAACAGTCATCATTCCCTCTGCCTCTTATGGCCTGCAGACAGCAGTAAATAATTTGCCGCTCAATAAAGGCGATCATGTGCTGATGGTGGGAGACGAGTTTCCAAGCGGCTATTATTCGGTGCAGCATTGGTGCAGGCAGCATAGCAAATCATTAAAGATAATAGAAGCGCCTGCTGCGGCTGATAGTGGACAAGCATGGACAGAAAAAATTTTAGAAGCCATCAATGCAGATACCACAGCCGTGCTGATGTCATCTGTACACTGGACGGATGGAACAAAATTTGATTTGCAGCAAATCGGAAAAAGATGCAGGGAGTTGGGTGCATTGTTTATTGTAGATGGCACACAGTCTGTTGGCGCTTTAGCGATAGATGTAAAAGAATATTGCATTGATGCACTTGTATGCGCCTGCTATAAGTGGCTGCTGGGGCCATATTCCACAGGCCTTGCTTATTTCAGCGAATATTTTGATAACGGCTCTCCGCTGGAAAACTCCTGGCTGAACAGGAGCAACGCTGCTGAATTTTCAACACTTACAAAATATACTGACGAATACACAGCCGGTGCAGGCAGGTACAATATGGGTGAATTCAGCAACTTTATTCATATACCCATGATAAACCAGGCGCTTACTCAAATAACCACTTGGGGCGTACCTGACATACAGGAATACTGTGGCAAATTAATTGAACCGCTGATACAATTTTTGCAGCAAAATAATTTTGCTGTACAGCACGAAGCATACCGCTGTAATCACCTCTTTGGCCTAAGCCTTCCTCCACATATTGATAAGCAAAAATTGTTGCAGCAATTACAGGAAAAACAAATTGCCGTATCTGTCCGGGGAGAAGCTATACGAATAGCAGTACATGTTTTTAATGATGAAAATGATATGGCCGCTCTAATAAATGCATTGAATGCAGTGTAAAAATATTTTAAAACAACAATTCAATTTTTTACCACCACAGGCAAAAAAAATCCCTCACATTGCTGCAAGGGATCTTATTATTTATTAAATAATTATTTCACTTCTTCAAACTGTGCATCCTCCACATGATCGGTGTTGGCACTGCTGTTAGCCTGTGGTTGCTCTGCACCGCCCGTGGGTTCCTGCTGCGACTGTCCGCCTGCTGCCTGCGCTTTGTATATTTCTTCGCTGGCGGCTGTCCATGCATTGTTCATAGTTTCCAATGCTTTATCAATACCCGGCACATCCTGCTGCTTGTGTGCTTCTTTAAGTGCAGCAAGGGCAGCTTCAATAGGTGCTTTTTTATCAGCACTTATTTTTTCTCCAAATTCTTTTAATTGTTTTTCTGTCTGGAAAATAAGGCTGTCGGCCTGGTTAATTTTTTCTACCTTTTCACGTGCCAGCTTATCTTCTGCTTCATGTGCCTTGGCTTCGTTTTTCATTTTCTCCACTTCTTCTTTACTTAAGCCACTGCCACCCTGTACAGTAATTTTTTGTTCTTTACCGGTGCCTTTGTCTTTGGCAGTTACATGCAAAATACCATTGGCATCAATATCAAAGATTACTTCTACCTGCGGTACGCCACGGGGTGCCGGCGGTATACCATCGAGGTTGAACATACCGAGACTTTTATTTTGACTGGCCATTGGTCTTTCACCCTGCAGCACATGTATCTGCACACCCGGCTGGTTATCGCTGGCGGTAGAAAATGTTTCAGATTTTTTTGTAGGGATAGTGGTGTTGCTTTCAATCAGCCTTGTCATTACACCGCCCATTGTTTCTATACCGAGGCTGAGCGGCGTTACATCCAGCAGCAATACATCTTTTACATCACCGCTCAATACACCACCCTGTATGCAGGCGCCTACTGCCACCACCTCATCAGGGTTTACACCTTTGTTAGGTTTTTTGCCAAAGAATTTTTCTACTATCTCCTGCACCTTGGGTATACGTGTACTGCCACCCACCAATATTACTTCGTTGATATCATTGATGCTAAGGTTGGCGTCTTTCAATGCAAGCTCACAAGGCTTTAAACATCTTTCAAATAAAGTATCAGCCAGTTTTTCAAATTGCGCCCTCGATAATTTTTTTACCAAATGCTTAGGCACACCATCCACCGCTGTTACATAAGGAAGATTGATTTCAGTTTCGGAAGAAGACGACAATTCCACTTTCGCTTTTTCTGCCGCTTCTTTTAAGCGCTGCCATGCCATGGGGTCTTTACGCAAATCAATGGCTTCATCTTTTTTAAATTCTTCAGCCAGCCAGTCCATTACCACTTTGTCAAAATCATCACCACCAAGATGCGTATCACCATTGGTGCTTTTTACTTCAAACACTCCTTCGCCCAATTCAAGTATGGAGATATCAAACGTACCGCCACCTAAATCGAATACTGCAATTTTTTGATCAGCATGCTTTTTATCAAGACCATAGGCCAATGCTGCCGCTGTAGGCTCGTTGATGATACGGCGAACATTTAAACCGGCGATTTCACCCGCTTCTTTTGTAGCCTGGCGCTGAGCGTCATTAAAATAAGCTGGCACGGTAATTACTGCTTCTGTTACTTCCTGACCCAGGTAATCTTCAGCAGTTTTTTTCATTTTCTGCAGCACCATCGCACTTATTTCCTGCGGTGTATATAACCTGCCATCTATGTCTATACGTACTGTATCATTGTCACCTTTTACCAATTTATAACTGCTGTGGCTAATCTCGGCTGTCACTTCGTTCCATTTATGCCCCATAAAACGCTTTACACTCATAATGGTGTTTTGTGGATTTGTAATGGCCTGACGCTTAGCAGGGTCACCTACTTTACGTTCGCCATTTTTTAAAAAAGCCACTATTGACGGGGTTGTACGGCGACCTTCATCGTTGGCTATCACCACCGGTTCGCTGCCTTCCATTACGGCTACACAACTATTGGTGGTGCCTAAGTCAATTCCTATTATTTTTCCCATGATTGTTTATTTTTTTGTTCACCGGTAAAAGTCAATGATTGTGCCACAGGATACAGAGGTGAAAAATTGGCAGAGTTGCCATCATGGTTACTTTTTTTATAGCCAGCTTTTTATAATGCTGCCGACTGGGGTCGGTAGTGCAGTGAATTTATTTTGCGTAATAAAAATTAAACAACCTTGAAAAAAGATTGACGGCGCCAAAAATTTTAAGAAGCATTGCATTTCGTTCCGCTAGCCAAAGGCTTCAT
>JAYWIB010000145.1:0-4321 GCA_043789265.1 Chitinophagaceae bacterium | reverse complement strand
CTACTGTTTTTTTATCGCTGCTGGATGCACAGCCTGCACCGCTGGCAGGCTACTTAAAACCGAAAGAAATGGAACCGCCATTAAAATATTTTGGAGATGGCGTATATAAAGAAAAAAACTTTCCTGAATTTATAAAGAGCTTTAAGGCCGCCTGGTAATTTTTGTTTTAAGATGCAACCAATTTATTTTAGCAACAGACTATGTAATTGGTTTTTCATAGGATAAGGTTTAAGGTTATAATGTTTTTTGATTGGTAACGGGTTCCTGCAAAGGAACCCGTTTTATGTAAAGTAATGCTGCTGCAAATAAAAGAACTGATGAAAACTCATCTTATTCAAAAACAACATAAAAATCATATAACTCAACCCCCACTTATTGTTTACTGATACGGTACATGCTGCCATTATCCGTTACGGCATACAGCATTTCGTTTGTATAAGCCACGTCTCTAAATCGTTCATGCTTATCCTCCAGTAAACGCTCTTCTCCCACCACTTTATTATTTTCAATAACAAGCCTTGCAATGTGAGCACTGCTGAGTCCGCCAATAAACAAATTATTTTGCCATTCGGCAATGGCATTGCCTTTATAAAAACACATGCCGCTGGGCGACAATACAGGATCCCAGTAATACACCGGCTGCTCCATGCCATTTTTTTGCTGTATTCCTTCGCCAATTTTTCCGCCTTCGTACTCAATGCCGTACGTAATTACAGGCCAGCCATAATTTTTTCCTGCCTGTATAATATTTATTTCATCGCCTCCCCGTGGTCCAAATTCTGCTTCCCAAATTTCACCTGTTACCGGATGTATATCCAGCCCCTGTGCATTGCGGATGCCAAAAGCAAAAATTTCGGGCATAGCGTTAGATGTACTAATGAATGGATTACCGGGAGCAGGTTTACCATCTGTAGTAATTCTAAAAATTTTGCCTAAGCCAGATTGCAGCAGTTGAGCCTGTACTCTTCCTTCTAATATAGATCGTTCGCCTGTGGATATCATCAGGTATCCGCTCTTGTCAAACACCAGCCTGGAACCCAGGTGGTAGCTGCTTTTTAGGGCAGGGGTGGCTCTAAAAATAACCGTGGCGTTTTCTACTTTTCCTGCAGCTTCATTCAATTTGCCTTTGGCAACAGCCAATAAATTACCTGCTCCATTTTTTTCTGCATAGCTCCAGTAGATGATATTGTTTTTATCAAAACCTGTATCCAATGCCACATCCAGCATGCCCACCTGTCCATCATCATCTACGGATGGAAAACCCGTAATTTTTTTTACCAGCGAGCCATCCGCATTGTGTACCTGCATATAACCAGACTTTTCTGTTACCAATAACCTTCCATCCGGCAGCGGTACCACAGCCCATGGCCTGCCTAAGCCCTCCGCAATTTTATCAGATTTATAAGGCGTGCTTGTTTTTACACCTGCTACTCTTGTCTGGCCTTCAAAGGCAGGTTTATAACTTGTATTGGGTGCTTTTGTTTCTACAGGAGCTAACTTAGTACTGTCCTGAGTATTAATATTTGCTGGCGGAACATTAATACTGCCGGCGCAACCCACTACATACACACTGAAGGCAAGTGCGGTAGAAGAAAGAGTGTATTTGAATTTCATGACGAATGTTTTTTAATGAAGGTGAATGAAATAAATTCAGGAACTGAATATCATATACTACAAAAAGATTGCCTGTTTTGTTTGGGTAAAAAATAGGCCGTTAAGAATCATCTTTTATTTTTTGATGAGATAAATTTTTTGAAGCAATGAATTTACCCAATATAATTTTTTAGTAAAGTTTCCCCGTAAGCAACCAGCACTTTTTTTATAACAGCCTGCTCAATTAATAACAGCCAGGCTACCTTTTCAGTACAATCCTTAGCTGTAAAAGTCTATCAGCAATCCAAAATAATTTTCATCCCATCCCTGCAGCATTTCATCATACGCTTCATCCGGGATATTTGTGTGGAGCAACTCAGCCGAAGTGCCGGCCTTGTGGTTATGCAGTTTTATGGTTACAATGGATGCTTCTTCCTGTGTATCGAAATACCATTGCTGTACAATTTTTTTACCTTCTTCAAAAGCTATATTTTTTCCAGCAATGCTTCCCTCCCATAAAGAAAATTCACTGCCGGGTGCTGTACTCATTTCGGCCACTGCACCCGTCCATAGCTGGAGTGTGGCAGGCAATGTAAGCGCCCTGTACACTTCTATGGGTTCAGCAGGAATTACATAATATTTTTTAAAATTTTTCATGCAATAAAAATAAAACCATTTAGTAAATAATTTTCAGGATTAATTTTCTGCACCGGTTTAATAATTCGTTTAATAAATGATCTGAAAAATTTTATGTTTACTTTCGAAATCATCGCTGCTCATTTTTAAATAGTCATTAAAAAACAGGAAGCACATTTTAAAATAAAGGAAAAATAAAAAAAGATTGTTACCTTTTAATTATTAAACACAATTTTTACCTTTTCCTGTAATTTGATTGCGATATTGCTTTATTAAACCTTGCCATACAATGCTTGAATTGCATAAAAAAACTTCTTTCATTCCATTTACGGAAACCTGGTTCGATTACAAATTTAAGTGGAGCGATCTCGTTTTGCCTAACTGCTATAAAAGCGTTACAAACGAGAACCGGCGTTTTTATGTCGGCATAAAAAAGCAGGCAACTTCAGCGGTATTGTCGTTGGATAAACCGGCAGATGAGCTCTTTAATAATTTTGCTCCCGGTATACAAAGGGGTATAAAAAAAGCAGAAGCAGCAGGCGTGCAATGTTTTTTTAGCACGGATATAAAAGCATTCATCGAATTTCATAATGTATTTGCCGGACACAAGAACATAGAAAAAATCAGCATGATAAAAATAAATGAATTCAGACCAGGCTGCTGGAAGTTTAGTTACGCCGTATTAAACGGGCAGGTGCTGGCAGCGCACTCCTATCTGGAAGATGTGGAGGCAGGTATTGTAAGGGGCATGTATGCGGCGTCTGTACGCCTGAATGAACAGCATCCGGAAAAGGCTACAAGGTACGCAGGTATGTTGCTGTACTATTTCAACATCAGGCATTATACAGAAAAAGGATTTCGCTTTTTTGATTTTGGCGGATGGAGCAATTCACAGGGTTTGCTGGAATATAAAATGTCATTCGGGGCAAAGCCCATTTACATATTCAATGTTTTTTCTTACCCTTATTTTATTAAAGACAAACTGGCGAAAATGGTTAAAATGCTCAAAAGAAACTAGTTATGGTGCAGCATTGTTCACATCCAAACGAACCGCAATATCTTATCAATTAAAATTCCATGATTGGTAACTCATCATACTGTTTTGTAATTTTTAATCCAATAAATTTGCTCATAAAAAAATTATATGAAAAAAATACTATTACTTCTAAATGCCATGTTGCTGTTAGTGTTTGCCAATGCTCAAACACTGAGTACACCGCAGCCATCACCCACTCAAACTGTAAAACAAAATTTTGGCACGGGCAGTATTGAACTCAGCTACAGCCGCCCCTCAAAAAAGGGAAGAAAAATAATGGGCGACCTGGTGCCTTATGGAAAAGTATGGCGTACTGGCGCCAACGCCGCTACTACACTCACTTTTAGTGATGATGTAACTATTGGCGGTAAAGAAATAAAAGCCGGCAAGTATGGACTGCTTACTATACCTGGCGAAAAAAAATGGACAATCATTATTTCCAAAGATACTACTGTAAACCAGCCGGCAGATTACAAACCGGAGAATGATGCTGTGCGGCTTGAAGCAGATGCAATGCCGCTTCCTTTTAGTATTGAAAATTTTACCATTGGTTTTGGTGACCTTACAGGGAGCAGTTGCCATATTCAACTGATGTGGGAAAATACTTACCTTCATTTTCCCGTAACCACCGGCACCGATGGTAAAGTAATGGCACAGATTGATAAGGCCATGAACAATGACAACAGACCTTATTTTTCGGCAGCGCAATATTATTATGAAAACGGAAAAGATTTAAACCAGGCACTTACATGGGTAAACAAAGCACTGGAGACAAACAGAGATGCTTTTTGGATGTACATGCTTAAAGCCCGCCTGCACAATAAAATGGGCGACAAAGGCAATGCAAAAACAGCCGCCAATTCGGTAATAGAAATTGCAGGTAAAGCAAAAAATGACGACTATGTAAAAATGGCAACGGACCTGCTGGCCACATTAAAATAATTCGGTAAAAAATTTTACGGCGGATTCTTCCAATTGCTTTAGGGTTGAGGAAGAATCCGTTTTTATTTAATGGCTGTTTACTTTTGCAACAATAATTTGCACAGAGGTTTTCTC
>JAYWIB010000144.1:0-4324 GCA_043789265.1 Chitinophagaceae bacterium | reverse complement strand
TAGACTCAGTAA
This sequence comes from Chitinophagaceae bacterium, assembly GCA_043789265.1. Taxonomy (GTDB): domain Bacteria; phylum Bacteroidota; class Bacteroidia; order Chitinophagales; family Chitinophagaceae; genus Ferruginibacter. The sequence continues at coordinate 4,312 of JAYWIB010000144.1, read as the reverse complement.
TTATGCAGATAAAACGAAAAAAAGAAAGGCTTGCAGCTTAGTATATTTCCCCCGGATTTCGGGGGATTTTTTTTATAAAATCTATCAGATTTTCACGCCTGTTTTATGTTGTAAAAAAAATCTTTTCAAAATTTTGGTATTAATCATTTTCACTTACCTTTGCCTTCCGAAAAAATAGGGTAGTGAGTGCTGCTGTATTTTAAGGTTTTAAAAAGTTCTTAGAAATTTTGCCGAAGTAGCTCAGTTGGTAGAGCAACTGATTTGTAATCAGTAGGTCGCTGGTTCGACTCCAGTCTTCGGCTCCCGGTAAAATTAATTCTGTTGATATTTGAAACTAAGTATAGATTCATTTGCCAGGCGGATGTTATAAATGGGCAGATGGCCGAGTGGTTAAAGGCGACAGACTGTAAATCTGTTCTCGTAAGAGTACGTAGGTTCGAAACCTACTCTGCCCACAAAAATTGCAAAATTGAATTGTGTTCAGTTGCAATTTAAAAGTTCTTTAAATAAGCAGCCTTGTATACACTGCATATTTGTATTTTGAAATAGGCGGAAGTAGCTCATTTGGTAGAGCGATAGCCTTCCAAGCTATAGGTGGCGAGTTCGAGCCTCGTCTTCCGCTCTTTTATTAGGTATCAATTCCTGAAGTTCTTTGTTAAGATAGAAAATTGGGAGCGAAATTTTTCACGAACTCTATCACAAGCTATTGTAGTTTGGCGTAGAGTATCCTGATAATAAATCGGGAAGGTTGTTGAGGTTATTTCTCATCAACAGCTTAGAAAAACTTCTAAAAGCTGTTGTAGCTCAGGGGTAGAGCACTTCCTTGGTAAGGAAGAGGTCGTGAGTTCAATTCTCATCAACAGCTCAAAAGTTATTTGAAAGATGTTGCAGCTCAGGTAAAGAGCATCCCGATGTTAATCGGGAAGGTCGTGAGTTCAATTCTCATCAACAGCTCAACTTTTAGCCGCCTAAAGTTGTGAAAGTAAAAGTGAGTAACACAACAATGCTGAACAGTATATTTCTTGTTGGCTTAATAATAAATTTAGTCTTTGGTTAATGACTTAAAACGCAAACCAATATTCAAAACAAACAATAAAAAATAAACAATGGCAAAAGAATCATTCAAAAGGGATAAACCCCATTTAAACGTTGGTACTATCGGTCACGTGGATCATGGTAAAACAACATTGACTGCCGCTATAACCGATGTTTTGTCAAAAAAAGGTTTAGCGGAGAAAAAAAATTACGATGATATCGACGGTGCTCCCGAAGAAAAAGAAAGGGGTATTACCATCAATACTGCTCACGTGGAGTACGCTACGCTTACCCGCCACTATGCACATGTTGACTGTCCTGGTCACGCCGATTATGTAAAGAATATGATTACCGGTGCTGCACAAATGGATGGTGCTATCCTGGTAGTGGCTGCTACCGACGGGCCGATGCCACAAACTAAAGAGCACATCCTTCTTGCCCGCCAGGTAGGTGTACCTCAGATAGTTGTGTTTATGAATAAAGTAGATTTAGTGGATGACCCTGAATTACTGGAACTGGTAGAAATGGAAATCCGTGAATTGCTGACTTCGTATGGTTTTGATGGTGATAACACACCCATCATCCAGGGTTCTGCAACGGGTGCACTGGCCGGCGAAGAAAAATGGATTAAAGCTATTGATCAATTGATGGATGCTGTTGACAGCTATATTCCATTGCCTCCACGTTTGGTTGATCAGCCATTCTTAATGAGTGTGGAAGATGTGTTTTCTATTACAGGTCGTGGTACTGTTGCTACGGGCCGTATTGAAAGAGGACGCATTAAAGTAGGTGAATCAATGGAGATTGTTGGCTTAATGGAAAAACCATTGACCACTACTTGTACTGGTGTGGAAATGTTTAAAAAATTACTTGACGAAGGCGAAGCTGGTGACAACGCAGGTCTGTTGTTACGTGGTATTGAAAAAACACAAATCCGTCGTGGTATGGTTTTGTGCAAACCAGGTTCTATAACTCCGCATACTGAATTTAAAGGCGAGGTATATGTATTGAGCAAAGAAGAAGGTGGACGTCATACCCCATTCTTTAATAAATACCGTCCTCAGTTTTATTTCCGTACTACGGATGTAACTGGTGAAGTAACGTTGAATGAAGGTACAGAAATGGTTATGCCTGGTGATAATACTAACTTAACTGTTAAGCTGATTCAGCCAATTGCCATGGAGAAAGGTTTGAAATTTGCGATTCGTGAAGGTGGCCGTACAGTAGGCGCCGGACAGGTTACAGAAATTATTAAGTAAATATACGGGTAGTTGTTTGCTTTTAGCTGTTGGCTTATTCAAAAATATGGCTGATATTTAAAACACTACCTTTACAAAATAATGCTAAGAGCTATTGGCTAACCGCTGATAGCTTTTAGTTTTCTTACGGGCATGGTGCAATGGTAGCATACGGGTCTCCAAAACCTTTGATCTGGGTTCGAATCCTAGTGCCCGTGCTAATACTTGGTTTAAAGTTTAAAATGTTTAAAGTTCCAAGTTGTATAAAATGCGACTAACCTTAAACTTTTAAATCTTAAACTTTAAACTTATTGATTATGAACAAATTTTCAGCCTACTTAAAAGACTCTTATAGAGAATTGGTAGAAAAAGTAACCTGGCCTACCTGGGAGCAACTGCAGCAGTCTACTATGATTGTGCTGGGCGCTACTTTATTCATTACCGCTCTGGTGTGGATAATGGATTTCGTGGCCAATGGTTCTTTAAAATTTATTTACTCTTTATTTAAAGGATAATGGAAGAAATAGCAGTACAGGAAAAAGAAAATAAGTGGTACGTACTACGTGTAGTAAGCGGTAAGGAGCGTAAGATTAAGGAGTATCTCGATAAGGACATCATCCGCAATGGCTGGTCGGATATCATTAAGCAGGTGTTTTTGCCGGTGGAAAAAGTATACAAGGTGCAGGCCGGTAAAAAGGTAATGAGAGAGCGGAATTTTTATCCCGGTTATGTAATGATAGAAATTGCTGATAATAAAATAAACGATGATATGGTACAGCATATCAGCAATATCAGCAACGTTATGCACTTTCTTACGGATGGTAAAGGAAGCAAGGGCAATATCATTTGCCTGCGTAAAGCCGAAGTAAATAAAATGCTGGGTAAAGTGGATGAGATGGGTGAAGGTACCGGCATTACCATGAGCGAACCATTTATCATAGGTGAAACCATCAAAATTATTGATGGACCATTCAATGACTTTAATGGTATGGTAGAAGAAGTAAATGATGAAAAAAAGAAACTGAAAGTACAGGTAAAAATATTTGGCAGGGCCACACCGGTGGAGCTGAACTATATGCAGGTAGAAAAGCTTACCTAAGTACAAATAACATTTTTTGGAACCACTCACTTGAGTGGTTTTTTTATAACTGATGCATAGTGGCTTAAATATTTGTTGCATGAAACAGTCATTGATTAATGCTGTACCCAATTTGATTATCTGATTGTGATGAAATACATTTGCACTTCTTAATTTTTGGTAATCATTTTTTTAAAAACTGTTACAGTTTTTGCTTTTAATCATTCTATAAACCAACAGGCAATATGCGACAAATAGCATTTAGAGAAGCTTTACGTGAAGCAATGCAGGAAGAAATGAGACGGGATGAAAGCGTTTTTTTAATGGGAGAAGAAGTGGCAGAATACAACGGCGCTTATAAAGTAAGCCAGGGTATGCTTGATGAGTTTGGTGAAAAGAGGGTGATTGATACACCTATTGCGGAGCTGGGCTTTACAGCCATTGCTGTAGGCGCTGCACAAAACGGATTGCGTCCTATAGTAGAATTTATGACATGGAATTTTGCTGTACTGCCCCTTGACCAAATACTAAATACCGCATCAAAAATGCTTGCGATGAGCGGTGGACAGGTGGGGTGTCCCATAGTATTTCGTGGAGCCAATGGAAGTGCCGGGCAATTGGGTGCACAGCACTCCACTGCCTTTGAAGCCATGTATGCAAACATACCCGGCTTAAAGGTAATTTCTGTAAGCAATCCGTACGATGCAAAGGGATTATTAAAAGCCGCTATCAGGGATGATGATCCGGTGATATTTATGGAGAGCGAAGTAATGTATGGAGAAAAAGGGGAGGTGCCTGAAGAAGAATATGTATTGCCCATTGGCAAAGCATTTATAAAACGTGCCGGTAAAGATGTAACCATTGTTTCTTTTAATAAAATGATGAAGGTGGCCCTGGGCGCCGCTGAAGAATTGGCAAAAGAAGGAATAGAGGCAGAAGTGATAGACCTTGCCACTATACG
>JAYWIB010000143.1:0-16384 GCA_043789265.1 Chitinophagaceae bacterium | reverse complement strand
CAAAATAAACTGCTCAGCAATGTTGTATGATGGCAAAATATACAGGCATGCCCACCGTGATATTAAATGGAAAAGTAACCCCCAATGCCATCGGAATATATAAACCCGGATCGGCCTTAGGCGCTGCAAGCCGCATGGCTGCCGGCACCGCAATATATGAGGCACTGGCTGCCAGTATTGCAAAAATAAAACGGTTGCCAACATCAGCGGTAACAAAGTGACTTGCCCATGCCACCACACATCCATTAAAAGAAGGTATCAGTATGGCAAATACGGATACAAACAAGCCATATTTTTTAAAGGTGGCAAAACGCCTTGCTGTAACCATTCCCATCTCCAGTAAAAAAATTGCAAGAAAGCCTTTAAAAATATCCGTGGTAAAAGGCTTGATGCCTTCAGCCTGTTTGGTGTCTGCTATAAGGCCTATCACCAGGCTGCCCAATATCATAAGCACACTGCCGTTGGTAAACGAATGATGTATTACCGACTGCATGCTTACCCTTTTATCTGAAGCCTTATCGTACTGCATCATCAATATTACGCCCACTATAATGGCAGGTGATTCCATCAATGCCATCACGGCCACCATATGACCGCCAAAATGTATTTTTTGTGTTTCCAGAAAAGATGCTGCTGCTACAAAAGTAACCGCACTTACTGAACCATAGGCCGCAGCCACAGCCCCTGCATCACTGATGCTTAATTTTCTTTTTAAAATAAAAAAAGTATAGAGCGGAATAACAGCAGCAAGCACAAGCCCAAACAATAAAGAATAAATTATTTCTGTGGTAAATCCGCTGTGTGCCAGCTCCTGACCGCCTTTAAAACCAATAGAAAAAAGCAGGTACAGCGAAATAAATTTACTGGAAGCAGCAGGTATTTCCAGGTCACTTTTTACCACAGTGGCCAGTATGCCCAGTATAAAAAAAAGCAAGGTTGGATTTGTAAGATTGGAAGCTAAAATTTGAAAGTCCATAACTTGTGTTTGTTTTAGGTTTTTATTCGCCGGTTAAAAAAATCAGTTCGCCTTTTGTTAACGTGTAAAATGCACCCACAATTTTTATTTCGCCTTTATCTTCCATTTCTTTTAGCACCGGGCTTTTTTGGCGGATGATGCTGATGGTATTTTTTACATTGTTTTGCGCCACTTCTTTTACAAAGCCCTCATTTGCCGAACTGTGTTCTCCCTCATAATACGCACTCATAGTTACAGCAGGTTTTATTTTTGCAAGCAGCGATGTAAGGTTGCCCAGTTGTACATTATCAATAGCGCCTTTGATGGCACCGCAGTGCTGATGGCCCATTACCAATATTAATTTTGCACCAGCAACCTTACAGGCAAATTCCATACTGCCCAGTATGTCTTCATTTGCAAAATTACCGGCAACCCTTGCTACAAAAACATCGCCCAGTCCCTGATCAAAAACATCCTCTACCGGCACCCTGCTGTCGAGGCAGCTTAATACCACCGCTTTGGGATACTGTCCTACCGCGGAGTTTCGTATCTGTGCACTGTGGTCTCTTCTGGTGGAGTTGTTAGTGCGGAACCGTTCATTACCTTCTTTAAACTCCTGCAAAATTTTTTCAGGCGTTAGCTTAGCCCGTTCTTCCGGCGTTAATACTTTTTGTACAAGTGCCGAATCTTTTAAGGCTGCAGCCTGCTGGGCACTGCAGCATGCGGTGTACAAAATCATGCAAAGCAGTAATGTAGTTTTAAAATCTTTTCCTGTCATGGTTTAAATTTTTATTGCGTCGCAAAATTGCTTATAACTAATCATAATGAATCATTTAACTTTATGATGTTTAGTATAAATAATTTTTATGAACTATACCATTAACCAGTTACGCATTTTTTTAAAAATATCGCAGACATTAAATATAACCCGTGCGGCAGAAGAGCTGCACCTTACCCAGCCTGCAGTTTCTATCCAGTTAAAAAATTTTCAACACCAGTTTGATATTCCCCTTACAGAAATAGTTGGAAGAAAAATGTTCATCACAGATTTTGGACGGGAAATGGCGCAGGCTGCGGAAAAAATTTTAAATGAAGTGCACGCCATCAACTACCGCACACAGGAATTTAAAGGCAGGCTTACAGGGCGCTTAAAAATATCAGTAGTATCTACGGGTAAATATGTAATGCCCTATTTTTTATCGCCCTTCATAAAACTTCATCCTGAGGTGGAACTGCTGCTTGATGTAACCAATAAAACAAAAGTGATAGAAAGCCTGCAAAATAATGAAGTGGATTTTTCCCTGGTGTCTGTATTACCGGAACAGCTTAATATTAATAAGCTGGAACTGATGGAAAACAAATTGTATTTAATTGGTAACAATGAAAAACGTTTTACAAAAAAAATGTATGATAAAACTATTTTTGAAACCATTCCGCTTATATACAGGGAACAGGGCTCAGGTACCAGGCATGTGATGGAAAAATTTATAAGCCGCCATAAAATACATACCATAAAAAAAATGGAACTTAGTACCAATGAAGCAGTAAAACAGGCGGTGGTGGCAGGTATGGGCTTTTCCATTATGCCGCTTATAGGCATAAAAAATGAGCTGAATAACCATGAGCTTCAGATAATTCCGCTGAAAGGTCTGCCGCTAAAATCGGTATGGAACCTGATATGGCTCAAAGAAAAAAAATTTTCTCCTGCGGCTGCCGCTTTTCTTCAGTATGTAAAAAAAGAAAAGCAGCATATTATTGATAACAAGTTTGACTGGTATGGCGCTTACTAACAATCAATTTTATAAATGAAACCGTTACAAAATTGATTTGCTCAAAACAATTTTATTATTTCGCAACACACTATGATGCTGTTATTACAAAAGTTGAATGCCTTCCGAACCATTTGCCCCCGGTTGTAAATGGAAAATGTATTGCGGGTACAGGCCTTCTTCTTTTTGATGAGATACATATATGATGGCGGTTGTTTCCTGTGCTGCAATTCTATTAACGAGTGCGGTAAACAGCAGCGCACCTTCATCATTCAGGCCATTGACAGGTTCGTCCAGTATCAGCAGCGGCGGGTGTTTTATCATGGCTCTTGCCAATAGCAGCAGGCGCTGCTGCACCATGCTTAGCTGCACAAACAAACAATTTTTCAGTGCCGTCATGCCCAGCAGTTGCAGCCATTCTTCAGCAAGGTTTACCTGGCTTTCCGTGGGATGAAAATACAAACCAACAGAGTCAAACAGGCCGCCAGCAATCATTTGCAAAGCACTGTGCCGTCCATTGTAATGCTGCAACATTCCTGAAGAAAAATAGCCAATCTTTTCTTTGATATCCCATACTGATTCGCCGCTTCCTTTTTTGTTGCCAAATAAAATAAGATCTTGCCCGTATCCTTTGGGGCTGTCACCTGTTATCACGGCAAGTAAAGTAGATTTGCCTGAACCATTGGGGCCGGTAAGCTGCCAGCACTCACCTGTGTTTATTTGCCAGCAGATATTGTGCAGAATTTTTCTCCCATCAAAATCAACAGATACATTTTCCATTTTTACCAGCGGATTTTCGGGTGCTGGATATTTGATTAATGGCGCCGGTATGGCATTAGCAAATGAATGACCAACAGCAACAGCAACATCTGCAGCAGCAAGAAAGGAGTCTGGATTCTGCCTTGCCACAATTGCTTTTTCATGCACGGAATATACTTCCTGTATAAACGGCAGGCAATCTTTTTTTCGGGTAATTATCTGCAGCAATAATGTATGATGACAAATTGATTGCAAGATATTCAGCAGGTATTGCCGTGCATCTGTATCCAGGCTGCTGTATACATTGTCGAGTATAATATAAGCAGGCTTTTTAGCAATTATGTATTGCAGCAAAGCCATGCGCTGTTCTCCATTGCTTGCCTGCGCCAGTTCATTTTGGTTAATGGTGGAAAGGAGATATCTACCATGCCGGTGTTCTTCTTCAATAAAATAATTTAATCTTTCATCAGAAAAAATTTCCCCATGCAATTTTAAACAGTTACTAAAATGAAAAAAAGTACCCTGCTGCATTTCATGTATCAGCCACTTTGTATCTGTGTTGCCCGTAGTGTAAATTGCTGTGTGTGGAAGTAACGCCATAAAAACCCGAAGATAGTATGCATACATGTGTGCGCCGCCCTCTAAAATAAAAATGATGACCCAGCGTTTTTATAATAATTGTTTTCGTTAATTTCATAACACACTTAATTAAGTTTATGAAAACACTTTCTGAAACATGGTTTGCTGAGGGCTATATTGATTTTGAACTGAAGAAATATACGCTGCTTGCATACCTGCAAAACATTCAAAAGGGCTTTAATGAAACTAAGCTGTACCCACAACTTGCGGACATCATTTTTCATTACAACAACATTATCTCCTTCCGGGATAATAAGAAAATGCTGCAGGATAATTTTCCGAAACGCCTTACGGGTATACAAATAAAAACGCTTACACTGCTGTACCAGCAGGTGATAGAGGATGATGAACTGATGAAGGAACTGGAAGAAATTATATATTTTGCCACACAGCAAATGCAGCAAACAATCAGCGATGGTACCGGCATATACGAATTTGTGGAAGACAAAATAAGCATACAGCCCATCGGCCTTATTCCTTTAAATAACAGTGAAGGTTATTTTTTTTTAAACAACGGCAATGAAAAAGATACGCATGTGTATCAGTACCGCCTTACCATCTTTGAAAAACATGATGAAAAATACCGGGGTATCAGAACAGATTACATTGATAAATGGAGCAGGAGCATTGCATCCACTTATGGACACATAAAATCTGAACTGATAAAAAAGAAAAAAGATATGCCTAATCCTGCCGTGTATGCAATGATTGCTTCGCACAACTTTCCCGTAGAAGAAACCCTGCTGCCCATTGCAAAAAGATTTTTAGTAAAGTTTATTTCCGCACCGGCGGCTTAAAAATTTCCATAAAAAAACCACTCTTTAAACTGCTCAGCAATAATAGATGAAACGTTTAAAGAATGGTTGAAGTACGCATTAAAAATAACCACCTCTGATTATGTAAGTTCTGATTACTTATCCCTGTTCAATACCACCGTTGGCATCAGGGTAAAATATTTTGTATAAGTTTCATTACCCAGCGAAACTGTAAAAGACAATTCCTGGTCAAACCTTTTTTCAATTTTAAGCGTCTGAACTTTAGCTGCATTAAATGATGCAGCGTATATTTCTCCTTCGGCTCTGTCTGATACCTGCAGAGCGGCGGCTTTGTTTTCGCCTTCTTTTACACTAACCTGAAAAATTACATAGTTAGCATCTTCACCCATGTACTGCACTGATACAGGTGCTTCTATTGTTAAAGATGAATCAGCAAAAACTGATTTTTTTTCTGTACCGGCAAAACTGCTGGTTGCAAATAACACAATCGCTGAAAGTGTTAATGCGGTGTTTTTAATGTTTGTCATTTTGTTTTTTCCTGTTGTTTTAATTGTTACGAAAAAAAAATTTATTACTCTTTTAAAATAATGATCAAAGCTTTGTCTTCAAATGGCATGTGTAAAAGCAAAGTCGTTGGCTATATTTTTTTCAGATGGCTGGCTGTGGTAAAATCTCTGTACAGATTTTATTAAGTGGTGTAAGCAGAACGCTTACTAATATTTAAAACCACTTTTTTTAAACTGCCTGCTGTTTTTTTGAGGCAGCTTTCTTTGTTTGCTTATACAAAGGTATGGCTGTATACACTGCCGTAAAGTGTAAAATATGGATGGCTATGTTACCGTAAAACAAAGCATGAGGTTATAAAAGCCTTTGCTGCAGCGGCTTTCAGCAGGCATGTTTAATGATGTCCAAAGATATATGGTTCATTATTTGGTAACACAGCAAACGTTTGATGGAAGCTGTTTTTTTATTTCTTTAACGATTTTGGATTTTTTCTTTTGTTGTTTATAGCTCATTCCGCCAAATTATTTTTCATTGCATTATAACACATAAAAGAAAAATGTACCTTGTATCACCAACCTGCTTCTTCCTCACTTATTAAAATACTGCAGATGAAATCTCTCTTCACATTGCTTTTACTGGCAACCGCATCCATTTCATTTTCTCAGGACTGGCCGCTCAAAAAAATTGTGATGGATAAAAAGGCAAATAAAGTGCTGTTTGCACAGTTGCCTGCTTTCAGTTTCATTGCAAATAAATCATTGCCGCAAAGGGGCGTTTACGTGGAACTGAAATTAAACGGTTCATTCAGCAGCCAGTTGCTGCAGCAGCGGCCGGAGGCTATTGAGATGGCAGTTCCATTGGGCAATGGCAAAAGCATTATCTGCGAACTGGTTAAATTTTCGTTGGGCAATATCCTTGTTACCGAGAACAATGAACGGACTATTGAAAACTTAAAAGTGCCGGTTACCTACAGGGGTATTGTTGCAGGTGTTGCAGACAGGAACGCTGTGATGCTTACAATAAATGAAGACTACATGTCGCTGGTAGCTTCGATGAATGGCAAATCCATACAGGTTACACAGGCAGATGAAAAGGACAAATCATTGTACCGGCTGTATAACAGCGAAACAGTACAGTTTCCTTCAGTAGCTTTAGACTGTGGTACAATAAACAGTGCAGTTTCCAAAACAGCCGGAGGCATTGATTTAACCGGCGTGCAGATTAACCCATTGGCCGTGCAGGATAAATGTGTGAATGTGTTTGTGGATTGTTCGGACAGCATGTATCAATGGCGGCAAAGCAACGCTCAGCAAGTCACTAATTATGTATATGAACTGTTCAATATTGTGGCAGGGGGCTATTTGGCTGAGCAAATTAATATACAGATAACCACCATCAATGTATGGACAACCGCCAGCCCTTACCGGGCAGTTGTAAGAGAAACAGCATTGCTGCAAATGGGCGCTTTTTGGAAGGATAATTTTTGGGGAAACATTTGTGTTGGGCTTGATTTCAGCCTTAACAGAACAGCACGCAATGGCAGAAGCGGTATTGCCGGTGATATTGGAAAAGTAAAAGCAGTATCCTCCAATACCTGCCCTGCTTACGATTCTGTAAAAAAGAAATCTGCCTGTTGCTACAACGACCTTAACTATGGTTTTGTTTATACCAACTTTCCCACCGGCCCCAATACAACGCAGGCGCAGGTTTATCTGGTAATGCATGAAATGGGGCATTTGCTTGGTTCGTCCCATACACACTGGTGTGGCTGGAAACTAAGCAGCAATCCAGATGTATACGGTGCAATAGACAGTTGTGCCGCACCCGAAGGCTCTTGTGCAAAAGGCCCTCCTCCCGCAGGAGGCACCGGCACCATTATGAGTTACTGCAATGGAAATGTAGGAATAAATTATGCAAACGGGTTTGGCCCTTTGCCCGGCAATGCTATAAGAAATTTTGTTGAACAGAGTGCTTGCATACTTACTTGTGTGCAATGTTTTGGTATACGCAATAACAGCAATAAAGAGCTGTATGCTTTTCAAAATAATACAGCACCGGTAAAAAAGGAAAGTGAAGCAGGAGAAAGCAGCAAAGAGCCAGTGAATAAACAACCGTATGCCGGCAACCTGATTATCAATACCCAAAAATTAAAGCAATGAAAAAAATACTCGCCATTGTTTTATTAGCAATAGCCTGTACTGCATCTGCACAGTGGAGCAACACAGCTAATGAGTTTCACGACAGCCTGCATACGGCAGTAAGCAATCCGCCGAAAGCACAAAAAAACCCCATTATGGTCACCAGTTATCCTGATGGCGGTTATTTTATAGTATGGGAAGACGACCGTAATGTAAATGCCAACAGCAATACAGATATCTATGCACAGAAATACGACAAAGCAGGCAATGCGCTTTGGGGAAAAGATGGCATAGCAATAACCAGCAGCCTTAACAGGGAGCACTATTATAATTCTTCCAACCAGGACTACCGCAGCCGCAGCTTTGCTGCCACCGACAGTGCTGGCGGATTTTATATAACTTACTCAGAAGACAGCACCAGTAATTATGTTTGGGAGAAACTTACAGTGCAGCACGTACGCAGCAATGGAACCGGCGTGTTTCCAAAGGGATATTTGCTCGTAACTTCCAATGAGGCCAATTTGAATTTTGCTTCGCAACTGATTGCAGATGGCAAAAAAGGTTTTTATATCACCTATAAAAGCAGCCAGTATATATATGCCTACTGCTACAGGGACGAAAACGGAACAATGAAATTTTACGGCGGCGGCAGGGCAAATGAAAACGCTGTGCAGACCAGTGTAGTTGGTGCCTGCGGTATCAAAACAGATGTGATATACCCAGGCACCACAGTTATTGATTACAATATATGGCCCGACGGGCAGGCCGGATGCAACATCATCATGAACATGAGCGGCAATATCGGATCGCAGGGCACCATGCTTGTTTACAACAGGCTGTTTAGGGCAAAGAAAAACGCAAAGGTGAGAACGTTTTTTCGCAACACATCCGGCACCGCCTGCCCACGCACCACTGATTATGTAAAAGGCGATGTGTATCTCCAGTATTATATAGTAAGGGATTATCAAAGCATAGCCTGCGGCGGCGGCGGCGGGCCTGTATATACCTACACCAATTACCGGCTGCTTGCAAATGGTTACCTGCAAATTGACCAGGGTGGCTATGATTATAATTTCCCAAAAGGTATTACCGTTGGCACATCCGGCAATATCAATGTGGATATGATGGCTGTAACAAGAAGAACCTATGCCAACAATATACTCTCCGACTTTACAGTGCAAGGCTATGCATACAGGAGTGAAATATTCGACAGCATCCCTTACCAGCGATGCACTTACAGCAATCCTGATTTTGGTTACAACGGTGTAGCACCGGCAGGGATAGACAGGCTGGTGCAGTTCCGGGACATACTGCTGGCATCATCCAGCTACTATCCTGATTTTTCGTTGGCAGGAGGTAAGAACGATATTTACGCAGCTGCATTGATGGCCACCAGCGGCAGCAGGTGGGTGCTTCTGCAGCACCTGAAAGTTGTATCAAAAGGAACAGATTCTTTTGCAGTGGAATACAACAGCAGTTTGTCCAACAAAACAATAAAAAATGGTGTGGCCATTGGCCGGGAGTCCACTGCAAGCGGCGGTTATATTACTTATGACATGCCCCTTGTAAAAGTGTCGAACAAAGGTGTTGCCGTATTTTACATCCGGGAACAGGGCGGGGGCGGACGTGTGAGCCCTATTAATTTTGGTTCAGCACTTGCCTGGGGCGCTATGGGAAAACCGGTGGCATCAGGCACTTTCAATAACAGCTATTATGGATTTGAACAGCCCGTAATTGCGCTGGACTCCACCGGTACCACAGGCATCATTGCTTGGAAAGACAGCCGGACCTTTCCTGTAAGTACCGGAGATAATATTTACATGCGCCACCTTGATAACCTGAATGTATTTAACTATTCACCACCGGCAAAAAGAGTAAGGCTGTTGCCGAATCCTTACGGGCCATCCTATGCAAACCCGGCAATATTGCTGGGCAGCAGCAAACAGTTCACTACAATGGAAGTGTATGACACCTATGGCGGCGATCCGGGCATATCGCCTGTTATGGAAATCTTTGACGATAAATATCTCGGCCAGGTAAAACTGAGTGTTTACCAAAACTCCGGCGCCATCCGCAAGTATAACGGCCTTGCATTCCTTAACAGAAATTATACGTTCATAACAGACAGCCTTACCTCAGGAGCCAGCATTGGTATGAAACTGTATTTTACTGAATCAGAATTCAATGCTTTAAAAGGCACTGATAATATCATTGCAGACCCGGGTTATCTTTCAGTGGTAAGGCAGCCAAATGCAGTTGTATCTGCTGCAGCACCTGCGGCATACACCCCCGCAGCAGGCGAAGAAATGATGACACCCTCCCGCTGGGATTCCGTAGCTGGTGGATATACCATATCTATAAATGCAAATGGTGCAGGCAATTTCTTTGTTCAGCGCATTGCCGCCACCACTGTATGCAAAGCAGCCGCCGCATCTTTTACCAGCAATATCACAGGCACCACTTCTTATCAATGGCAGGAAGTACCGGCAGGCAGCAACATTTTTGTAAACGTCAGCAACAATGCCAACTACGCCGGTGCCACTACCAAAACGCTTCAGCTTACCAATATACCCACTTCGTTTAACAGCTACCGTTACCGCTGTGTGGTGGACAATGTAAATGCAAGCAACAGCTTTTACCTGCAGATTGCCAATACCTGGACGGGAGGTGCCGGCACCAGCCTTTGGGAAACAGCAGGCAACTGGAGTTGCGGCACAGTGCCAGATGCCAACACTGATGTTGTTATCAACAGCGGCACAGTTACCATCAACTCTGCAGGTGCCATTTGCAGAAGCATTAAAGCGAACACACCGGCGAATCTCTCTGTTATGCCGGGTTTTAAATTAACAGTGGCGCATTGATTTTTGAACTGCTTCCATGATTTGCCCGGGGCTTAAGCCCCGGGCAAATCAGGTTGTTCTGCATCAGGGCTTTAGCCCAACATATATATTTAGATTGATGCGGAGTACATACATCCAAACAAAGCAGCTATAATAGGCAGCACCTCATCCTGCCATGCCTCTTCTTCTCAAAGAGAAGCGAGCTACATTTGTGTTCCACATGCCTGACGTACACACATCCAAGCAACGCAGCTACAACATGAGCCGGCCTCACCCTCCCGTCCCTCTCCTTCAGAGAGGGAAGCTACATTTATAATTCTATATGGCAGACGTACATACATCCCAGCAGCGCCGCTATAACATACAGCAGATTAAAAGCACCAACACCAAACCCGAAATACTGGTGCGGAAATTTCTATTTGCCTGCGGATACCGCTATATACTGCACAACAAAAAACTGCCCGGCAAACCTGATATTGTTTTACCAAAATACAAGACCCTCATTTTTGTACACGGCTGTTTCTGGCATGGACACGAACATTGCAAATATTACAGAGTACCCATGACAAGAACCGGCTGGTGGCAAAATAAAATTGGCCGCAATCAATTCAATGATACGCAGGCAGTGAAGGCGCTGAAGAAGATGGGATGGCAAGTGCTGGTGATTTGGGAATGCAGGCTTAAGCCGGGCAAGATGAAGAAAACGCTGCAGAAACTTCTTGAGAAAATTGGCTGAATTTTCCGCTCCCAATACGGGAACGTTTGGTATATTTGTATGCCATGAGGATAATTGCTGTAAAAACACTCCGGCAGTTTGCAAAAAAGAAAAAAGACTCGGAACAGTCTTTACTGGCATGGTATCATGAAGCATTAAAAGCCCATTGGAAAAGTCATCACGAGCTAAAGGCACAAATACGGAATGCTTCTATTATCAGCGACAAACGGGTGGTGTTTAATATTCATGGCAATAAGTACCGCCTGGTTGTTGATATAGAATACCGCCTGCAAATTATTTTTATTGTTTGGGCAGGCACCCATGCAGAATATGACAAGGCTGACGTTAAAAAATTAGTGTATGTTAAAACCAGTTAAAACAAAAAAGGATTATGAAACTGCATTGTCCCGCTGTTATGAACTGATGCAGCAATCCCTGAAGCAGGGCTCACCAGAATCTGATGAACTGGAAGTGCTTTCCATTTTGGTGGAAGCTTATGAGAAAAAACATTTTCCTGTTCCCCCGCCTCACCCCGTAGAAGCCATACGCTTCAGGCTGAATCAAAGCGGCATGAGTGAGAAAGACCTGAACAAGCTGCTCGGCGGCCGCAGCCGTAAATCAGAAATCCTCAGCGGCAAAAGAAAACTTTCATTGAATATGATACGCACTTTGCATGAAGTGCTTAATATACCTGCTGACACTTTGATTTCAGTGTATTAAAAACCTTTGCCGGCTGCTGCACAATGAAACCCTGCCGCACGGCAGGGTTTCATTATATACTGCTAAAGCAATTTATACCAACTATGCGTATGCAGTGCAAAGCCTTATTTTATTTAGTATGATACCATCTAACATATTAATGCAGTCCTTTGAACTATTTATTAAATTAAAATGGTATTATTTTTTCCTCGTGTGCCTGTCAAACTGCAGCAGCATATCTGCTTTACCATCTTTATTAATGCGCCACGTTTCCTGCAGTTCTGTAGTGTCAATCTTGCCCTTCAAATCTGTATTGATTTCATTGGCCCAAACCAGCACCCAGTTCTCGTTTTTATCTGTACTGTACACTGGTATCACCGCATGCACCGTATCAATTACAGTTTTATAGTTTGCCCTGCCTCTTTTCCAGCGGGCAATCAGGCTGTCGGCTCCTTGTGTCATCACATTGTCGGAATGAAAAGCAACAATGGTATCGGCCAGCCAGCTTTTCATGTTGTCCATGCTGTTAATTTCCCAGTCTTTCCAGCTTCCCTGCACAATCATGGCTGCGTAGGCAGGATTGCCCATTTCAAAGGAGGCAGAATAGGCAGGTGTAAAAGCAAGTTTTACAGCTTCTTTAGGGGCTTCGGCTGCTTTTGTTTCCTCTTTCGCTTCTTCTTTTTTTGCATTGTTGCAGGCAGCAAACATGGCTGCCACGGTCAACACTAACAGGATTTTTTTCATTGTATGTATGTTGGTTTATTGGTGACGCAGCAACTGTGTACGGAAAACTACAACTGTTTTTTAAGGGAAGATATGCCGGTGTATGGCGGAGCAAACAAGGTATCAGGCAGAAAGATATGAAAATAATAATTGAAGTTGCAAACACATGATGCACAAAATATTTTTTATTGCTGGCATCATGCCGAAGTTTTGCAGGCCTCTTAATTAAATCCTTCTTTAAGTAGCAGCGAATTGTATGGTGCTTTATTATGCACAATTGCCATTGTGTCCTAAAACATGTTGCTTATTGTACAGGTCAAAAAAAGTTTGAATTATGATAATTCAGGAACCCTATTTAAGCAATTGGAAATATCTTAATGAATGACCAGCCTTTCACATGCTCAAAATGTGGTGCAAAATGCTTTGAACTTGCCGGCTTTGCACAGACCGATGCAGAATGGAAAGCAGAAAAAAATATGGAGTGCTTCTTAATAAACCTTACCAGGCTTTGTATAAGCTATGCACGGTGAATTAAAAGCAAATAAATTTACTTTGAGATGCGAGAGATTTGTTTACCAGTTATAAAACTCAGACTATGAACAGCAAAAAAGTTTACTCGTTATGTGAAGCTGTTGCCGCCATTTCATATATCGCAGCAGGTAAGAAGTAAAGACCCAATGACGGCAGGGAAATGATTTCGCAATTTATTGAGTGGGCAATGGAATTTGAACGCATGCATAAAAATGTCGAGTGGGGAGTTAATTCTCGTTTAGACTACATTGATTCTATCGTGCATTTCACTCTTTTTAAGATTAATCAATGGAAGGATATATGAAAGAAGGACAAAAGCTCTGGACAAGAGAAGAACTAATTCTGGCAATCAACCTTTACTGCAAACTTCCATTTGGCAAATTGCACAGCAACACGAAAGAAATAAAAGAACTGGCTGGGCTAATTGACCGGTCTGCAAATCCCGTTGCGCTGAAACTTGTAAACTTTTCAAGCCTCGACCCTTCACTGCAAGCAAGGGGAATAAAAGGAATGGGCAATGCCGGCAAACTGGATGCTGCAATATGGAATGAGTTTTACGACAACTGGGATGCCGCTTTAATGGAAAGTGAAAACCTGCTGGCAAAAACAAAACGTACAACTGTTGAAAAGCTGAACAAAATTGAAATGAACGATTTGCCCACCGAAGGAAAAGAAAAAGAGAGCCTTGTAAAAACAAGAGTCAATCAATGTATTTTCAGAAAAATAATTTTGGCTACTTACAACAGCCAGTGCTGCATCACAGGAATCAATAATGAAGCTTTGCTGATTGCGAGCCCTATTGTACCGTGGAGCAGGGATGAGAAGAACCGGCTGAATCCCATGAACGGGCTTTGCTTGAATGCTTTACATGACAGGGCTTTTGATAAGGGGTTGCTTACGATAGATGCTGAAGATTATACAATTAAAATTTCTTCAAAACTTAAACCGAAGCATACTGTTGAAAGCATGGCACTTAATTTTATTGCACTTGATGGAAGTGTCATGCGGTTGCCAGATAAATTTCTGCCAGCAAAAGAATTACTGAAAATTCACAACAATTATTTTAATCCCTGATAGGTATGAATATAATTGGCAATCTCATCTGGCTCATTTTTGGCGGATTCTTTGCTGCACTTGGTTATTTGTTTGGAGGCTTGATTTTGTTTATTACGGTAGTGGGTATTCCATGGGGCCTGCAATGTTTTGAACTGGCAGGCCTTGTACTGTGGCCATTTGGCAGACAGGTGGTAAGCGATACAAAAAATACCGGTTGTCTTTCTTTGCTCGCAAATATTATCTGGCTGATATGCGGCGGACTATATACTGCAATAGTTCATATTTTCTTCGGTATCTTTTTATTCATCACTATCATCGGTATTCCATTTGCCCGGCAGCATTTTAAACTGGTGGAAATTTCGCTGATGCCTTTTGGAAAAAAATTAAGTACGTGCTAAGATGCCGCCATGAAAAACATACGCAAAAGTGAGATTATTCTTTTCTTTCACTGAAAGAAAAGAATAACAGAACAAGTTCACAACGATGTACCACAAAGCTTAACTACCCGTCCCAAAAAATAAAAAATGATGTGGGCTATTCCAGCCTGAATCAAAAATGGATTTACAAATACTTCACCTTAAACCCTGCTTCTCCGCTCAAACTTTCAAACTCAGCATCACCAGCTATCAGTGTTGCTTTTTCACTTATAGTCAGTGCAGCAGCAAAGGCATCTGCAAAACTCAGTTTGTGCCTGGCTTTAATACCGGCCGCCTTGTGGGTGAAGCCAATGTCAACTTCGGCAATATGTATGGGAAACTGCTGTATGACTTTCCACACAAGGGCTGCTTTGTCTGCTCCGTCTTTGCGGTAAGCCATATAATATACTTCGCCGGCATTGATGCAGGTCATGAAGAGTTCATACTTATCCGCCAGTGCGTCATTGAGAAACTATTCCAATTTTTTAGCAACCTTCTTCTTTTCTAAATAGGCCAGCAGGGCATAACTGTACAGCAAAAAAATGTGCCATACTTTTATTTCTTTCCAGGCTTCTTGTTCAGTTTTTTTTCTTCCAGCCCCTTTTCCTCATCTTTCATTTTCTTCATGTCTTGCTTCAGGCTGCCGCTTTTTAAAATGCCGGCAAAGGATTTAAAATACTGTTCATTCATTGGCTTTATCATCACACCATCTGAGGCTTCTTCAAATACTATTTTCACTCCGGTTTTGATGCCATACTTTGTACGCAGCCGCTTAGGAATAGTTAACTGGCCTTTAGAAGTTATTATCGATGTTTCCATGCTGTTGCATTTAGACTCTAAATGTATAAAACTGTTACTGACATAAAAGTATTATAAATATTTCCTGGTGAAATTTTTAACCTGATAATATAAACCATATACATATGCTTACTGGCAATGTTTGAATTAATAATTTACAGGCCTGCAGAAGCGCCGTATTAACGTATCGCTCCTACGCAGCTTTGTTTGACGTTTACAAATTTTCTACTGACATTCCGCCCTTACAGGGCTTAACTAAAGAACGTCGGCCTTGCTGACCAACGTCGTAAGATTCAAACAAATTCTTGCATGCACGGGCAGAGAGAAAATGAAAAAGTGAAAAATTTTTTGCAAAACTTTTGTGCCTGCGCAGCATGAATGAGGAAGCCAATCAGATGGAGAGTTTGTGATGCTAGCATTAAAAACAAAAGTACAAGAGTGCCCCGATGCAGCACACAAAGCCCAATTCGGGGTCGGTGACGACGCCAATGAAGCTTAATTAAAATGCAACTGCCCCTTCCAAAAAAATCATTCCCCCTCCCTCACCGCCACTGCAATTTTTGAGTCGGCGGTGCCATAGTATAAAAACCATTTGCGATTGAAATGCACAAGGCCTTCCACAAAGCACACTTCGTTTACTTCACCCATCCGTTCGTAATCTTTGTCAGGACGGATGAAAGAGTGGCTGCTGCGTTGCAGCAGTTTCCATGGCTGTGTTTTATCAAAGAGCGCCTGCCCGGCGCTGTAGGTAAATTTGGGCAGCGTGCTGTCGTTAAATCTGGCAGCATTGCTGCCATTGTAGATAAGCAAAATACCTTCGGGCCGCAGCAGTGCAAAGGGGCCGGGCTCCACCAGCCTGCTGTCGAACATGCCCATACGTGGGTGCAGCACCGTTATCATCTGCCTGGTTTCTTCATTTTCGGCAACCGTCCAGTGCAGCAGGTCGGCAGAGGAGGCAAGGAACAGGTTGGTGTCGCCAAAATACATCCAGTAGCGGCCATTGATTTTTACGGCCAGCATTCTGCCGTTTTTGTTTTCGGCAATGATGGCGCCCGATTTTGACCAG
>JAYWIB010000142.1:0-4330 GCA_043789265.1 Chitinophagaceae bacterium | reverse complement strand
CCGAAGGATACCAGCGCCTGATTGAAGCAGGCATTACCCACGATTATTCTATGGGATATGGCAGCATCAATGGTTTCAGGGCTTCGTTGGCTTCTTCTTATTATTGGTATAATTTAAAAACGGAGCAGCAGACAAACCTCCGAATTCATCCATTTTGCTATATGGAAGCCAACTCTTTTTATGAGCAGCGCTTTACTGCAGCGCAGGCTTTTGATGAAATGATGCATTATTATAAGCAGTGTAAAAAAGTGAATGGCACTTTCATAAGCATATGGCACAATCATTTTTTAGGTACCGAAAAAAAGTTTGACGGATGGAAGGAGCTGTATAAAAATTTTATTGCTCAGGTTCGGCAATGATATTTTTTCTGTCTTTAAGTATACTGTAGTTTACCAGGAACACACCTGCCAGTGTTACCAAAGCGCCCCACACAATATTGATCGTTATTTTCTCATTAAGAATCAATGCGCCGGTTATCATAGCTACCAGCGGATTAAAATATGCATACAGCGAAAAAATGGCCGGGGGCAAGGTTTTCATTGAATATACAAAAGCTATAAAACTGATAACTGAGCCGGCTGCCACCAGGTAGCCAATGGCCATCCATGCTTTGGCAGGAATAGCAGCAATAGAAATGGTGGAACGGGTGGACACAGCTATTATGTACAGAAAGGCAGCGCTGATAAGCATTTGCCAGCCTGTGGCATAATATGGATCAATCTTAATTTTATTTTTTACAATGATGATAGAGCCTGCACTCCATGCAAGCATAGCACATACAGAAAGAAATACACCCAGAAAAAAACAAGGCGGCCTGTTGTGAAAAGCGTTTTCATAAAACACCATTCCAATACCGCCGATACCAAGCAGCAGCCCGCAAAATGTAAGCGCTGAAATTTTTTTGCTTTTGAAAAAAATCATTTCTATCAGCACCACACTCAACGGATACAAGGCGCCTATTAAAGAACTTAAGCCGGTGGAAATATATTTCAGGCTCCATGTACTCAATCCATTGGCACCTACAAACATCAGTAAGGCCATCAGCAGCAGCATGGCAAATTGTTTTGCAGTGGGAAGCGGCAATTTTTTAACCAGCATAAAAAAAACAACAAAACAAATACCGCCTAAGCTTTGCCGTATGGCTGCCATTTGAAAAGCGGGCATTTGAGACACAGCTATTTTGCTGGATACCCACGTGGTGCCCCACAAAATACTGGTGGTAGCCAGTGCAATGTATCCGCCGGTTCTGTTTGGATGCTGTGGCATCGGTATGTAAAATTGTTTTGTATGTGTGTGATGGAGGTTTGCTAATGTTTAAAATGCCTCAGCCCTGTTATCACCATCGCCAGGTTATTTTCCTGGCAATACTTTATAGAATCATTATCCCTGACTGAACCACCAGGCTGTATAAAAGATGCGATGCCTGCTGCATGTGCAATTTTTACGCAATCATCAAATGGAAAAAATGCATCACTGGCAAGTGCAGCACCTGATAAATCAAAGTTAAATTGTTTGGCTTTTTCAATGGCGTGGCGAAGCGAATCTATCCTGGAGGTTTGCCCGCAGCCTTTGCCCACCAGTTGCCTGTTTTTTACCAAAGCAATGGCATTGCTCTTTAAATGCTTGCATAAAATATTTGCAAATTTTAAATCTTCTTTTTCCTGTTCAGTAGTTTGTCTGCCACCAGCTTCTTTCCATTCAGTAAAATTTGCTTCATCATTTTGCTGGGCAAGCAATCCATTCAATACAGTTTTATATTGCGCCGAAGGTGGAGTATAGGTAATGTTGAGCTGCAGTAATATCCGGTTCTTTTTTGCTGACAGCAATACAAGCGCCTCTTCATCAAAGGCAGGCGCCATCAGCACTTCAAAGAAAATTTCGCTGATGGCTGCAGCCGTAGCTTTGTCTACCGCTTTGTTGGTAACCAGCACGCCGCCAAATGCACTTTCCGGGTCGCCTTCAAGCGCTGCATCCCATGCTTCTTTAACGGTGGGCCGTGCAGCAGTACCGCATACATTGCTGTGTTTGATGATGGCAAATACCGCCGCATCAACATTATCCTGGTTAAATTCCCTGATGAGCTGCAATGCTGCATCCACATCCGTTAAATTATTATAAGACAAATCTTTTCCATGCAGTTGTTGAAACACTTCCTGCTGGTTGCCATAAAAAATGCCCTGCTGGTGTGGATTTTCGCCATAGCGTAACACACTTTTATTTTTATTAAAAGGATTTACAAAAGCTGTGTGATTAAAATAATTGGAGATAGCTAAATCGTAGCCGGTGCATACATCAAATGCTTTTATGGCAAACATTCTTCTTTGCTCCAGTGTGGTTTGCCCCTGTTGTTCTGATAAAATTTGATAGAGCAATGCATAATCTTTTTTAGCAGCCACCACCACTACATCGCTGTGGTTTTTAGCAGCAGCCCTTATCATTGACGGCCCGCCAATGTCTATCTTCTCTATAATGAGGCTTTCATCGTTGGTAGCTGCCACTGTTTCTTCAAAGGGGTATAAATCCACTATCACCAAATCAATTTCAGGTATGCTGTATTGTTTCATTTCAGCTACATGCTGTGCATCATTTCTTTTGCCCAGTATGCCGCCAAACACAGAGGGGTGCAGTGTTTTAACCCTGCCACCAAGTATGGAAGGATAACAAGTAAGCGACTCTGCGGATGTACAGGGTATGTTCAGTTCTTCAATAAATTTTTGTGTGCCGCCGGTGGAATAAATGTTGATGCCATGCTGATGCAGTTGCTGAATAATTGGTTCCAGTCCATCTTTGTAAAAAACAGAAATAAGTGCTGATTGAATTTTTTTCATTGCTATTGATCCGCCGGGCCGGCGCAATTTTAAGTGTTATAAAAATCTGAAGTTGCTTATTCAATATCCATTACAAAGGCTCCCTGTACTGGTACTGAATGGTGGCGCAAATGTAGTTTATCACAATCTTCTTTCCATTTGCCAATTTTCCACAAACTATTAGAGGCGTCAAAAATATATTGGCTGCAATTAAAAGCCGCTGCCAGTTGAGGTATGTCTGCATTGGGGCTATGCGAAATAACAATGATGTCCACATTTATTTTAGACTGCCGCGGCTCTATCGAAACAGCTTCGTTCAGCAACATAATTTTTTTATTACCAAACTGATAAAAATTTTCTTTGGTGAAAAGCCCGGGCAGGGTGTCCGTTCTTTTATTTAACTGCATGGCTGTTCTTCCCGGCTTTAGGTGAAAGTTTTGCAGCAAGCCATCCTCCAGCAAAACACTGTCGCCGGCAAAACGATAATTGTTGCCCGATATAAAATCAATAGCCTGGTGCTGCGGCACATTGTATACTATCAGCTTCTGCTGACTTTTTATTTGCCAACTGATGATGCCATGTATAAAAACAAAACCTGTACAGGCAATGAGGCAAAGGCGCAGCATTTTTTTATTTTGATTCAATAACCATAAAGCAGCAAAAATCACTGTGGCATACAATAACCAGGTGGTAAAAATGTTGGCCGGTATTTTATCCCATACAGCAAATGGCAAACTATTTACCAGCAAAATAAATTTATTCATCACCCACAAACCAAAGCCTGTAAGTTTGCCTGCATATAAGCCAGCATAAGGTACCCATGCAAATGCCACTAAAAAAATAGCCGCATATAAAACGCCGGTAGACAATGGAACAGCCACCAGGTTGGTAAAAAGAAACAACAGCGGAAACTGGTGAAAGTAATAAATGCATACAGGAAAAGTAAGTACCTGTGCTGCGGTGGCAAGCGCTGCTGCCTTCCAGATATTATCCGCAATTTTATTTTTTACATAGAGGAGATTGTAAATTGGTTTTTGAAAAACAATGATGCCCACCACCGCCAGGTAACTTAGCTGAAAGCCCACATCCCACAGATAGTAAGGATTGTAACACAGCATTACAAAGGCAGAGGCAGCAAGCGAATTAAAAATGGAAGCCTGTTTAAAAAAAGATTTTCCGATAGTAATAAAAGAAAACATTACCGCAGAGCGGATAACAGAAGCAGCGCCGCCGGTAAGTAAAGAGAATAACCATAAACAGGCAAGTATGGAAAATGCCTGCATAGGTTTTGATTTATTTATAAAAGGTATCCGTGCAAACAGCCATAGCAGCATGCCATAAATTAAACCAAGGTGCATACCTGAGATGGCAATGATGTGCACCACACCTGTGTTACTGTATGCCTGCACAAGGTCTTTATCCAAATCGTTGGTATATCCAATCAGCAGCGCCTGTGCAATGCCGAGTTCATCTTTTCCACTGCTGATATATTGCTGAAGAATGGCCAATATTTTTTGCCGTGT
>JAYWIB010000141.1:0-4331 GCA_043789265.1 Chitinophagaceae bacterium | reverse complement strand
GGCTTTGTGCAGGAGTTTTGTGTGCCTTGCAATGTGCTAAAAATAGCATAGGGTCGTGCAGCCAAAGTCATGCATCTCTATATATGTGCCGAAGTTTTAATATCGTGATGCATCACAGGCAAATTCCAATTGTTTGAAAAATGTAAGTTGTGTTGTCTATCTCTTTTTTACATGCAATGTTCTGTAAGCAAGTGCTACACTTACTACCAGCATAAGGGCGCCGAGTAAAAAAGGCGCACCCGGAAAATGCACTGGCGCACTGCTGCGAGAAAAATAAAAAAATAAATTATTCATCAGCAGCGGGCCAACTATTGCGGCGGCACTCATTATACTAGTTAAGCCACCCTGTAGTTCGCCCTGTGCATTGGCAGGCACATGCCCCGCCATTACAGCCTGCAATGCAGGCTGTGCAATGCCGCCAAAACAATATGGTACCAGGAACACAAACATCATCCAGCCCTGCGTAGCCACGCCGAACAATACAATGCCGGCGGCATACAGCAACAGGCCAATGTAAATACTTTTTTCATTACCCAGCCATGGATTGATGTAGCGGATTAAACCTCCCTGCACAACTGCTACCAGTATACCTACCACGCCCAGAGATATGCCCACCATTTTTTCGCTCCAGTTAAACTGGTAAATGGTAAAATAATTCCAGTTACTCTGCACGGCATGTGATGCCAGTTGTATCAATGCAAGAGAAATAATCAATCCGCTGATGGCGGGATATTTTCGCAGGTGAAGCAGCGTACCCATTGGGTTTGCACGCTTCCAGCTAAAGGGTCTGCGGTTTTCTTTGCTTAAAGATTCGGGCAAAATAAAATATCCATACAGCCAGTTCAGCAATGAAATGGCGGCAGATACATAAAAAGGAATGCGTGGGCCAATGCTGCCAAGCAAACCACCCAGCACAGGGCCAATGATAAAGCCAAGGCCGAAGGCAGCGCCTACCATACCAAAATTTTTTGCCCTGTTTTCTGCAGTGCTTATGTCTGCTATGTATGCCAGGCCTGTAGTGAGGCTGGCGCCTGTAATGCCTGCAATGATTCTGCCCACAAACAACCATTCATAAGTGGGTGCAAGCGCAAGAAATAAATAATCTATTCCGAAACCAAACAATGAAAATAATAAAACTGGCCGCCTGCCCAGTTTATCACTAAGGCTTCCGATAATGGGTGCACATATAAATTGTACAAAGGCATACGCAAACGTAAGCAGGCTGCCATATTTTGATGCTACAGTTACATCCACATGTTTTAAATCGGAAATAAGCCGCGGCATTACCGGAATAATAATTCCAAAACCAATTACATCAATCAGCAGTGTAATAAAAATAAAACCTACCGCAGCATTTTTAGAGGAAGCCATTAATGGGGAATAAGTTGGTATAAGGCTGCAATTTAGCAAAGCCGTTTTATAAAATGCACATAAATAACCCGCCTAATGTAACTGCTGCAACCCTTTTCTATAATCGTATTGCAAATCTTCTTCCATTGCAGCAATGGCTTTTTCAATTTTATTTAACTGAGATTGATAGAGATTGTCAAGCGCTGTACTTTTTTTGAAAGCAATACCCGAATTTTTTAACTGCAGGCAAAAATGAATGAGCAGCCGTACTTCTGTTTCCTTATTACCTGAATAACGGCTGTATTTATTGGTGAGCCGTAGAATTTTCCGGATTGTTTTTTTTGCAAAATAAAGGTTGGCTTTGTTTACTTCCTCAAACTGTGCGGCTATTTCATTTTGTACAGAAAGAATATATGCCTCTTCATTGCCTTCCTCAAAAAGCAGATAGGTGAGCAGTTCCTTATTTTCTTTTTTAAACCTTGCCAGCCGCAGGCAAATATCCATTACCTGCTGTGGAGCAATGGCAGTGAGTTCTTTTTTCAGCTCATTGATGGTGGCGGCTTTCATTGACTATTCTTTTTCAGATGAATGTGGCTCACTGTAATTATTTCATGAAATCTTCCTGAGCATGTAGTTAAAAAAACGGCGGAACCATGCCGAATTTTGCAGCAGCTTTGTATAAATAAACAACCCTGCAATGGCACAAGCAATACCGCACAGCACATCCAGTATATAATGATGACTGCTGTACACAGCGGTAAACCAGATGCCCACCATTACTGCTGCAAAAAAAATATTGACCCAGCCCATTTTTTTTTGAATGCCATAATACAACACCAGCACCGGGTAAGAAGAATGCAGAGAGGGCATGGCTGCAAATACGTTAGAACTTTTTGCATATAGGTTTTTAAAAATGGATACACCAAAATATGCATCAAAACGGGCAAGGCCGGCTGTATTGCCGGCTGTGGCAGGTATAAAGCCCGTACCAAATTGCTGTATGTACCAGGGTGGCGCTGCAGGATAAATATAGTAACCCACAAAGCCAATAAAATTTACCAGTACAAACGTAACCGAAAACGAAAGAAACAATGTTTTGTTTTTAAAAAAAAGATAGGCCGCAAAAGCCAATGGCACAGGTATCCAGCAGAGATAAAAAAATCCGCAAAGAATGTCTAAAAAAGTGCTGCTGTGCTGCACCCAGTATTCGTTGGGTGTTACAATATTTTGTGCCTGATGTATGCCAAACAAATATTTTTCGGCTTGGTATAAATCAGCGATGTGTACCTCATTAAATTTATAATTGGGAAAAGCCTTCATGTAATCGAACAGTATCCAGTAAACTATAAAAATTGAAAATCCAAGAATGAATTTCCGGGATACAACAGAAGCGAAAAAGAAGAAATTGAAAACGCCTGCGAGGTAAAGCTGGTCTGTTTTAAAACCAATTAACCACCAGGACAGTAAAAAATATATAGCAGAAATTGCAAACGGAGCAATAATATTTTTACGGGAATAAAATCCCTCTTTACTATTGTTCATCAATATTATTTGCTGACTTAGGAAAACCAGACCGGAAAATAATATCCCATAAAGAAGAACTTACACCATAGCCATGATTGGGGTCCTGGTAATGATGCAGCATATGGTGCTGCTTAATCTCTTTCATTATACCCGATTTAAAATTGTAATGATGCATGGCATAATGCAGCATATCATATACGAGATAGCCCAGTAAAAATGCAGGGAAAAATGCAAACAAATGAACCTTTGTTAAAAACAAAGAGAATAGAAAATAAAAAAGCGTGGCCAGCGGAATACTTGCAGAAGGCGGCATTACCAGTCTTTTTTTATCTTTTGGATAATCGTGGTGTACACCGTGAAAAATAAAATGAATTCTTTTTCCAAAGTCCGAAGTAGGGTGATAATGAAAAATAAAACGGTGCAGCAGGTATTCGGTAGCCGTCCACACTGCAAGGCCCAATATAAAGTACAGCACAAACTCCAGTGGAGCTATACCGTTGCTGAAAGCCATAGCTGAAAAATAAATGATGGCAGGAATAAAAATAAACAGCGGCACAGAAAAGTGTACTTTAGATAAGGCTTCCATCCATCCACTTTTAAACATCCGGGTAGATGCTTCGCTGTTTGATACATAATTCTTTTTCATCTCATCAGTTTAAATGCGGCCACAAATTTACAATTATCTTCTTTTTTTCTTTCTATTCGTCTATTAAGTTATATTTTTTTTCTTTCTTTTACTGCCTGATGGGTTACTGGGTCAGTGCCTGCAAGTTCCATATACTCTACATTGGGTTTCCAGAAACTGCCGCCATTGATGTGCAGGTATACCCTGGACAGCAGCACCGTTTTACCATTGATAACTGCATACACATGATACTGTTTATCGGCGCCCGGCATCAAAAAAAATTTTTGTTTTTTGTAAGAAACAAAATTGAGTTCAAACTGATTGGACGCAATTTTTTTTGCTTTGATGCCATAAGCAAATTTACGCTGTATAAAGTTCAGCTCTTCTTTCTGTCCATTTTCCTGATAGCGTAGCCAGTATACATGCACAGGCTCATCTTCATCCGGTACAGCGCCCTTGCGGTGAATGTCTACCACAATGGTATTGGTATTGGAACTCCGCTGCAGGTAAAATAAGTGGAGCGGTGTACTGGGCGGTGTGGGAAAAACCGTGGTTTGAGTAAAACCCTGCAATGCTGCACACAGCAAAAAATACAAACAGTATATGCGCTTAAATTTCATTAAATATTTTTCTATCTGCCTTCCAGTTGCTTCTTTGCATGAAACAATCTTTTTAATGCAGTAATATTGGTAAGCACCGCCATGATGGTGATGGGCAGTGTAAAAATGGTCATCGTTTCAAATACGTGGTATTTTATTCCGGGTACAAATAATTTGTAATCGCCGCCGATAAAATGGCTGGCCACTCCGCATGCTATGGCTGAAAGCCCCAG
>JAYWIB010000140.1:0-4343 GCA_043789265.1 Chitinophagaceae bacterium | reverse complement strand
ATGGCTGAAAAATATTGTACCGCCCAATGAAACCGGGCATGGGGCGGCCATAAAAGGTTGGTCATGTGTGTTTCATTCAAATCCATTACCGACATGATTATTATCGTAAATATAGAAATGCAGGTCATGGTAATTGAGAAAGGGTTGCTAAATTTTTTCATTATTTTTTTGCTTTTAAAAGTGAACTAAAATGAGATTTGTGATAAGTAAACAGAAAAATAGTTATGCCAATTACAGGCACTACCATTAAAATACCGGGCAAATCAAGAAAAAGGTGAAATAGCAAAACATTGACTGCTACCGGTGCAAACAACAGCAGTGCCAATGGAATAAAGCGGTTGAGCAGTAAGGCGATTCCTAATAAAAGTTGGGTAAGTCCGACGGCTTGTAAAATATAGCCGGATTCTGTAAAAGCCAGCATCAGACTTCCGGCTTCCCCGGGAAATTGATGCTGCGGTAAAAGTTGAAAAAGATTGCTGATGCCAAAAAATGTCATGGCAGCTCCAAAGAGGTAACGAATGACGGTGTAGATGCGATGTTTCATTGTTTTTAGTTTTAATTACAATGTAAAAATCGCAAAGCGGCTGCCCCTTTTCATTCACCTATGTTAACTTCGGCCGGTGGCTTATATTATTTCGGATTCTGCTTAATGATTGTGGCTTTATACCCAGGTAGCTGGCTAACAGGTATTGAGGAAATTCCTGCGGCAGTGAGGGAAATTCATTCAGCATGTTTTGGTATCTTTCTTCTGCAGTATGCAACAGCATACTTATTTCTCTTTTTTCTTTCCGGTAGAATAAATATTCTGCTATTTTAAGAGCAAACAAAGACCATTTTTGACTTTGCCGGATAAGTTCCTGAAAATAGGAAGCGTCCCAAACAGATAACTCACAATCTTGCTCTGCTCTTAAAAAAATTTGGGAAGGTTGGCCGGTACTCATGCTGGTGTAAGCTGTAATAAATTTGCCACTCAACGAAAAATCTTTTACATGTTCTTCACCATCTTTCAATAAAAATAAACTGATAACTCCCGAATGGATAAAATAAATTGAGTGGCAGCGTTGGCCTTCTTTTACAATCGCTTCACCTTTCCTTACATGAAGGGCTTTACTCTTAGATAAAAAATCGTTTAATTCTTCTTTATCAAATTGTCCGGCTTTTTCTAAGAAGTTTATTATTTGTTGGTCTGTGTTCAATTTATCTAATTTGGGGTGACTTCGAGTCTGATTGCATAAATGTACAAATAAAATAAATTTTTATAAAGTCACTAATATAATGAGTACATCAAGCAGAACTGTTGTGGTTGGTGGTGCTACAAATAAAATGAGCAACAGTATGGCTGATGCTGGCGCATCACAAGGATATTTTAAAGAAGGGAATAGTGGTGGCGGGAATTATATGAAGGATAAGTTGAGTGGGAAAACATAAATTTTATACAGTTCATGTTACTCACCTCTTAGGGTTCTAAATTACTGCCAGTTTCCGTTAGGAAAGAAACTTTTCATGCTAATGTAAAAGCTAGGCCAGTCAATGATAAAATTTAAGCCGCTGGTGTGTCCAGTGGGCAAGTTGTAGTCATTTATTATTTTGTGGTAAATGTTTTGTCCGATTTGAGTTTTTAATTGATTAATGGGATATTTGAATTCTTCAGCTTGTTCAATTCTTCCCATCACACCGATTTCCCCTTCAATAAAAATTGTACTGACTCTTAAAGCGGTGTAGTCGGTAATTGACAAATCTAAGTCAGTTGACAAGTTGTGCTTGCCAAGTATTTCTTTAAAATAATTCGCTAAATAGTTCTTGTACAATATATCCAATTTGTCAAAATGCAAAACTTGGGAATTACCGATTGATATATTAGGCATTAAGTCAATTCCAGGTATACAATATCTGAATAAAAGTGCTACCTCAAGATAGATTAACAAAGCTTGGAAAGTATCAACCTGATTGCTTTTTAATGGAACGGATGAAAAATTAGTTTTCTTAAATTCAATTTCATTTTGCAAATTTCTGTCATGAAATAGTTCATTGCGGAATTGCTTGAATTCATTGATTCGGCCATAGATTCCGGTTTTTTTTATTGTCAATTCATCATATTTCAAAGTATCTATTAGAAAAGTAAGCCTACTTCCTAAGTCTTTTTTTGATATGGGCTTGAAGTCAATTGATTTAGCTAAGCAAGTGATTTTGCAAATGCTATTGATAAAAGATTCCAAGGCTAAAAACCAAAGAGAAATACTTATTACTGTCCGCCTACCGTTGTTAATAAAATTTTTCTCATTTTCTAAATCCGAAAGGTCATCGGAAGTACTATAAAATGCATGTATTGAATAGTCATTGTATGACATTTCAAATTTATCTTCAATGCGATTGTTATTTAAAAAGAGGTAAGTACCTAAATATTCATTAAGTCTAAAATATTCAAGATTTTTCTTCTCATTCATAAATCATTAAGTTTTGTGAAATATCAAGAATTGCATCTGACTTGCTATTAGGTATATTTTTCGTAGAAATCCAAATTGATAATCAAAGAATAAATATACAAATTATTACCAGTTAGCCCTACCTCACTTACCTCTCAAACCATCTACTTGGTAATATAATTGCAGAATATACAATTGAGAGTTTGAAAAATGTGAGTCATGTTCCAGAAAACAAAAAATATTGATACAGCTTTTCGGTATATCCGATTCTTCAGTCTGGCATTTCTTGCAGCTTGTGTATTGATATCAATCTTCATCGCTTACAAAAGCCATCAGCTTTCATCTCAATCGCAAAACAAAGTATTTATTTTGGCAAACGGCAAAGCATTAGAAGCCTACGCTGCCGACCGAAAGGATAATATCCCCGTAGAAGCAACAGACCATGTAAAAATGTTTCA
This sequence comes from Chitinophagaceae bacterium, assembly GCA_043789265.1. Taxonomy (GTDB): domain Bacteria; phylum Bacteroidota; class Bacteroidia; order Chitinophagales; family Chitinophagaceae; genus Ferruginibacter. Next base: position 1,462 of record JAYWIB010000140.1, on the reverse strand, counting down.
CCATTTTTTCTTTTCTCTTGACCCGGATGATAAAGTGATACAAGCCAACATTACAAAGGCTCTGTATTTGGCGGATAACTCGGCAAAACAGCAATACGACAACCTGAAAGAGAATGGTTATTATTCCAATCTTATCAGTGGTAACATCAGCCAGGAAATTAAGGTTGATAGCATCATCATCAATACAGATGTGTATCCATTTTATTTCCGGTATAAAGGTGAGCAGAAAATTATTCGTCCCACCACAATTGTAATCAGGAATTTGATTACCGAAGGCTATCTAAGAAATGTTTCCCGTAGTGACAATAATTTGCATGGCTTTTTAATTGAAAAATGGAAGACACTGGAAAATACTGACATCAACATTCAAAACCGGTAGTATGTGGTTATTCAAAAAAATGAAAAAGGAATTACAGTCAGAACATAAAACCACTATGTCAGATAAGGTTGCTGGAAAAATTGCTAGTGTTGGTATTAAGGCACAGCGATTGTTTGCTGAAAGAATGAATAAACTATTTATGAAAACAGATTATAAACGATTAAAACTAATACTGATATTTTTCTGCGTTTCCGCAGGTGGTTACAGTATTTATCTTATTGCCAATAGTGTTTTTAGTCCTGAAAGAAAGCAGAAAGCTTTTGAGATACAGCAAATGGATATTCCAAAGCACTTTAATAAAACGGGAGATGAGACCGTAATGCCGGAGGTATCTATTGATGAACAAACTTATTTACAAATACAGGATTTTAGAAAATACATGGATAGTTTAAAATTGAATAGAACTAATGAATACGATAGCATTCTGCAAACCCGGCCGGGTTTGATGGATAGTGTGCAGGTGCTGGAACAAATTTATTTATCACAAAAACAAAAATGAAGTGTATGAGTAGTGTGCAAAGGTCGCAGGCCTTCCTGCAAAAACGAAAAATGATGTTGGTGTTGCCGCTGCTGGTAATACCATTTCTCACAATGGCATTTTGGGCATTAGGTGGAGGAAAAGGTACTGAACCTGTTATTGCAAATGAACAGAAAGGATTGAATCTAAACCTTCCTGATGCTAAAATGAAAGATGAAAACCTTACTGATAAACTTAGTTTTTACGACAAGGCTGATAAAGATTCAGCTAAGCTGGAAGAATGGATGCGTACAGACCCGTACTACCAACAGAAAGAAGATACAGGTTACAATCCTGTAAACGAATTAGAACTACTTACGCAAAACTCGGCTTCAAGATATAATCAGCGGCTTAATTCATCACCGTATGAAACATCCTCAAATAACCCGGAACAAAAACTTTTGCAAAAATTAGCATTGTTACAAAAGGAAATCAACAAGCAGCCTGAGGGGTCAGTCAACGAGAATGTTGATGTATCAAATTACAATCAGGAGGGTGAATTATCTGGTGATATGGACAGACTGGAAAACATGATGGTGACTATGAATAAGGGCAACACTGGTGAC
>JAYWIB010000139.1:0-4349 GCA_043789265.1 Chitinophagaceae bacterium | reverse complement strand
CGGGAACTGGATGCCATCAAAGATTTTTTAACGCTTGAAAAATTAACCAATTCCGGCAGGATGAACATCACTTATGAATTAAATATTGAGCCGGGCAGTAAACGCATTGTGCCATTTATTTTATTTCCCCTTATTGAAAATAATTTTCGCCAGGTTACAGATAACATTGCAGGTCACCATTCAGTACATATCCGCTGCATGCTGAACGATGCGGACCTGAGCCTGGAAATAATAAACAGCAAAGCGGTGGAAACTTCCAACCTGATGAGTTATGAAACTGCTAACCTGCAGCAGATACGCAAGCGGCTTGAGTTGCTGTACCCCGAAAGCCATAAACTAAATATTATAATAGAGCAAGAAATGTTTATCATCAAACTCCATATTGCCCTTAACCGTTCTGCGGCACAGTTTTAAAAAATTCATCTATTTTTTCATTTATAAAAATTACCAGGATAAAACTTTTTATCACTGAAGCATTACAGTAACGACCTGAACAATCATCAAAATCAATATTTTCAAAAGCAGTCATTTTACTGAAGCATATAATTTGGCAACCGAATCATGAATATAAAAGTGCAAAGCCTGATTTACGCCGGACAATACGCTGATGCAGGATTACCTGTTAAAAAAAAATCCATTTCTTTTGCGAAGATTTAAGATTGAAAACCGCTATAGTTATTATTTAAGCGGCAAAATATTCCCGAAAAAGTCAGCGAAATTTAACTGCTAATAATTATCAATACACAATTGCTGTATGCTTGAAATAAGTCAACAACTTAAGGACAGGTATTTCAAATATTTGGGTATTCCTGCAACAGTTTTACTGGTGGTATCATTATTTAATCTGTCGCACCCACGGCAAAAAGTAAACTGGCAGGCAACAGATCTTATATTACTGCTTTTTTTATCTACCTCGCTTTGGCTGGGCAATGTTAATATACAGTACCTCCTGCGTAAAAAATTATGTACTATACGCAAAGTACATGTTCGCCTGATTGCCAGATACAGCCTCACCATTTTTATTTCATACATTTTTTCACTTTTGTGGTTAAGTGTATGGAATTATTATTTGCATGCAGATGCTTTTGAATTCCGCACCATACTGTGGCTACAGGCAATTATAATTGTGATAAGCATGCAGGTAGCCAGCGTGTATGAAATAATTTATCTGAACAGAGAAAGAGAATCGGACATTATAAAAATAGAGCGGACGGAAAAAGCTAAAGTGCAGGCGCAGCTCGATGGTTTAAAGAGCCAGATAGATCCGCATTTTATTTTAATTCCCTCAATACACTTTCTTACTTAATAAGCCAGAAGCAGGAAAGTGCCCGGCTATTTAATGACACACTGGCTAAAGTGTACCGCTACATTCTTGTAAAAAAAGAAAAAGACTTGGTGCTGCTTAAAGAAGAAATTGAATTTGCGACCAACTATTTTTACCTGCTCAAAATAAGATATCAGCATGGCCTCAACATGAAAATAGAAATTGAAGATATTGTGGCAGAAAATTTTTTGCTGCCGCCGTTGTCTGTTCAGATACTGATTGAAAATTGTATTAAGCACAATCATTTTACCGAAAAACTTCCATTGAATATTGTTATCAGTGTTTTATCCAGCCAGGTAACGGTTACCAACAACCGTAATGTAAAGCAGTTTGAAATTCAATCTTCGCAGATTGGTCTTAAAAACCTGGGTGAAAGGTATAAGCTGATAACCGGCACCAGCATTGAAATAACAGATAACAAAGAAATTTTTCGTGTAACACTGCCGATCCTAAAATCTTAAAAATATGATTAACACCATTATTATAGAAGATGAAAAAACGGCTGCAGACAACCTCGTTCGCCTGCTGAAGCTTACTAAAGAACCACTTCATATTGCAGCAATACTGGAGAGTGTGGAGGAAAGTGTGGAATGGCTGAAAAAAGAACCAACACCTGATCTTATTTTTATGGACATACAACTGAAAGATGGAAACTCTTTCAGCATTTTTGAGGAAGTAAAGGTGCCGGCACCCATTGTGTTCGTAACTGCTTACGACAGCTATCTTATAAAAGCATTTGAACAAAATAGTATAGAATTTTTATTAAAGCCAATTGATGAAACAGCCATAATGCATACCATCAATAAATATAAAAATCTAAAAGAACACTTTTTGCACAGGCAGGGAGAAGCGCTAAGCCGGCTAACTGATAAAACCAGGCGAACAAGACTGATTGCAAAAAAAGGAATAGAATACGAAAGTATTTTGCTGGATGATGTGGCTTATTTTTTACAGAACATAAGATTACCTTTTTAGTAACGCGGCTGGAAAAAAAATTTATGCTGGAACAAAATCTGAAAGAGCTCGAGGAAGAACTGGATCCAAAAAAATTTTACAGGGCTAACAGAAAATACATTGTGCATGTAGACTGCATAAAAAGTTATAAATCCTGCGATAAGGTAAAGCTGGCACTTGAAATAAACACCCCTGTAAGTGAAGACATTATTATCAGCCAGGAAAATACTTCTTCCTTCAAGAAATGGATCAGTGAAATTTGAAAATTATCGCACCCAAAAATTATTTCTTATTTATCTTGGAAATAAATATAAGTGAGCCTATGTTTTCCCAAATAAATCAGCATGTATTAAAGTGTGCATCGTTCAGCCCAGAAGAACTGGATGTGTTTAATGAATTGCTTGAGCACAAAACTTTTCCCCGAAAAACTTTTATGCTGCAGGAAGGTGAAGTGTGCAATTTTGAAGCATATGTAATAAAGGGCTGCATACGCACTTTTTTTATTGATGAAAATGGTTTTGAGGTAATGCTGCAATTTGCCATTGAAGACTGGTGGGTAAGTGATATAGCCAGTTTTTATGAGCGTACACCCAGCAAACTATTTATCGAAACTATAGAAGATTGTGATGTACTGTTTTTTACCCCTGGCAACAAAGAAAAATTATTGCAAAAAGTACCACGCTTCGAAAGGGTTTTCCGGCTGATGGTGCAGCGAAACCTGGCTGCCACGCAAAACCGTTTGATAAATACGATTGCCAAAAATGCGGTTGAAAAATACCTGGATTTTCTGGATCGCTATCCTGCCATACCACAGCGGGTTCCCCAGCATTACATTGCCGCTTACCTTGGTATATCTCCCGAGTTTTTAAGTAAGGTGAGGGCAAAGCTTTCAAAAAACAAATAATTTTATTTCTTGTCTTAGTTCAATGGCAGGCTGGTAAAGATGGTTCATCTTTGCTAAGCAAAACAATTTTACAATAAGTATATATGTTACTGCTGTAAAAAGTTTGCGCTAAAAATTTAAAATATTCACCTTCAAAAAGTTTATTATGTCAACAACTAAATGGGTGGCAGACCCCACACATTCTCAAATTGGGTTTAAAGTAAAACACCTGATGTTTACCAATGTATCCGGCAGCTTCGACAAATTTGAAATAGCAGCGGAAACCGACAATGAAAATTTTGACAACGCATCCATCACTTTTACGGCAGAAGCTGCTTCAGTAACCACGGGCAGCGCAGACAGGGACAATCATCTTAGAAGTGCAGATTTTTTTGATGCTGAAAAATTTCCTTCAATAAAATTTACGGCCACTAAATATGAAGCAATTGACAATGACGGCAGTTATGAGTTGTATGGCCATCTTACAATAAAGGATACCACCAAACCTGTAAAATTATCTGTAGAATTTGGCGGCGTATTAAAAGACCCCTGGGGCAATGTAAAAGCGGCATTCACCATCAATGGAAAAATTAACCGCAAAGAGTGGGGGCTTAACTGGAATGCCGCACTGGAAACTGGAGGCGTGCTGGTAAGCGAAGAAGTAAAGATCAATTGCGAAGTTCAATTGATTAAACAGGCATAAATTTTTTGCTGACATTTTTATTATCAGGCCTTATTTATAACTCAATTGTTTTAGGTTTGCCTGAAAATTAATTACATGAAAAAAATCACTGCCTTATTAATAGCCTGCTCCTTTATGTATTCAGTGGATGCACAGGTAGATTTAAAAAAGAAAATTGTAGACAGCACCTGTGCCTGCCTGAATGAAATGCCCGGCCTGAGTGAAAAATCGCAGGAAGAAATTCAAATGGCAGTGGGACAATGCATGATGCAAAAATCTATGACTGACTTTATGGCCCTGGCCCAGGAAAGAAGCATTGACTTTACCGATCAGGATGAAATGCAAAAGCTGGGACTGGAAATAGGAATGGATTTGGTAAAAGCAGATTGCAAAGCCATGAATGCCATGATGCTGAAAATGGCGGGCAAAAGCAATAAAAATGCAGAAGCAAAAAAATTGACCAGCGTAAAGGGCACAGTGCAAAACGTAGTAACGGCAGAACTGGT
>JAYWIB010000138.1:0-4349 GCA_043789265.1 Chitinophagaceae bacterium | reverse complement strand
CTTACTGTAGAGGAAGTAATAAATGGCCATCACCGCATTACCGCAATTGAAGAAACGCTGTTGAAAACCAACTTGCATAGCTGGAAAAAAGACAGCATTGTAAATATTGAAAGGTGTATGCAAATGAACGGGAGGCTCGATGGGCATATAGTGCAGGGCCATGTGGATACTACTGTTGAATGTATTGGCTCAGCCGATAAAAAAGGAAGCTGGGAATTTACTTTTATGATTGATGAATCTTTTGCATCATTTATTATTGAAAAAGGCTCTATCACTATCAACGGCATTAGCCTTACTCTTTTCAATACAGGCAAACAAACATTTACGGTGGCAATTATTCCATATACTTATCAACATACAAATATCCAATATCTAAGAAAAGGGGACAGGGTAAATATTGAGTTTGATATGATAGGAAAATATATAAACCGCATAACTAATTACCGGCAGCAGAACAGTAATTAATACTTCACCCCTCTTATTAAATATTTTCCTCCGAGTGGTAACCAGTGTAAATATTTTTCCGTAAAAACCAATTTTGATAAAATGCCCCTGAGTGGAAAAAAAATAAAAAAAATGCGGTGGCTAATGGTAAAGCTATTTTTCTTTATAAGCTCCATTAACCGGCTGCTGCGAACCAGCCGTGCATCCTTATCAAACACACAGGTATTTACAAGGTAGCGGGTAAGCGGGTTCAACGGGTTGTGCTCAAAGATTAACAGTGAGCCGCCTGGCTTTAACACCCGTGATATTTCTTTAAACAAAGCGGCATGCAAATCAAATACTACATGATGAAATACGCCAGCCACAAAAACCTTGTCAAAATAATTATCGGGAAATGGAATGTTAGCTCCGTCGTACACAGTAAAGTTTGCATTTGATAGTTTTTTTCCGTTTGCCACCTCAATGCTTTTTGCAGATATATCAATACCCTCCACCTGCCATTCAGAAAAATACTGCTGCATAAAAATTTCGGAAACGCCATCGCCGCATCCAAGGTCCAGCACTTTTGACAAAATGTTTTTTTCAAAGGAACCAAGCATACGCACTCTCGATTCTGCAAAATAATAGCTGTCTGCTCCTGAAATTTTTATTGCTGTTGTATGGATGTCACGGTAGTTTTCAGCAAACTCATCAAAATCATCAAAAGTTCTGTGACCCATTTTTAAAATGCTGTATTTTTATAGCATGCAATTTTACGCAAATTCAAATCCGCAGCGGCTAAAAACCATTTTATTTTTTATTATTGTTTTATTCATTGCATTTTTACCAGTTACTTCTTTTTTATTTTTTGTAAAAAATGATGCGTTCAATGGCTACTTTCCTCCAAAATTTTTTATGAGTGAAAGCATCCATGCAGGTTACCTGCCTTTGTGGAACCCCTACATAAATTTTGGCATACCGCAGTATGGAGATATGAGCAGCGGCTACTGGAGTCCGCTTACCTGGCTAATTGCATGTACTGTCGGGTACAATGCATATACACTTACCCTTGAGTTGCTGTTTTATATTTTACTGAGTGGTATTGGCATGTTTATACTTACCGGCTTTTGGAAATTAAATACCACAGCAAGAATAATTGCAGGCATTGCATACATGTGTTCCGGCTATATTACTGGCGACCTGCAGCATTTTAACTGGATAAGCGGTGCCGCATTGTTGCCGTGGTGTTACTGGATTTATTTACTGCTCCTAAATAATTTTTCTGTCAAAAATATAACCGGGGCTTCCCTGTTATTTTATTTATTTGTTAGTTCTGCACATCCGGGAATAAGCATTAGTGCTTTTTATCTTTTTGGATGCTATTTGCTTTATCACCTTTTAATAAACAAACAAAATTTATTAAGAGGTACGCAACTCAAAAAAATTGCTGCAGCCCATTTAAGCTTTACTGTTATTTTTTTATTACTCAGTGCAGGCATGATAACCGCTTATACTGATATACTGCCGCAGTTTGTGCGAAGCGAAAAATTAAGCCTGGCAGACGCACTGCTTGCGCCAACCACTTCTCAATGCTGGATAAGTGCATTGTTTCCTTTTGCAGCTGTGAAGAACCATGGATTTTTTAATACAGACATTGCTGTACGTAATTGCTATTTCAGCCTTACGCTGCTGCTTTTTTTTTTATTAAGCATCTTCAATAAAAAAACAAGTCTTCAAAAATTTTTACTCATTGCCGGGGCATCGTTTGCCTCGCTTTCCATGGGCGGTGTATTTAAAACGATTGCCTATAAATGTATACCCCTTATGGGATATATAAGATTGAACGGGGAGTTCAGAATATTTGCACTGTTCTGTTTTATACTGCTGGCAACGCTGGAATTAAATAAATTCATTAGAGAAAAAAAACATTTTTCCGGCGCCATTAAATGGATTTATTATACAGCAGAAATTATTGTGGCAGCTGCAATTTGTTTTGGCATTTACAAAGCATTCCATAATAAAGCAAGTTTTTTATATCATCTGCAGGATATAACCTTGAACCCATCCATTGCACTCAAACTAAAATCGCTAATCGATCAACTTAGTTTTTACGACACGCTGTGGATACAGGGCGGCATACAACTGCTTGTGTTATGGGGCATAAAATTCTGTTTAAAATCAGCAAATTGGCAACTCCTAAAAAAAATAATGGCGGCCGATATGATACTGGCCTGCCTGCTCAACATTCCCTTTACGGGTGTGGGCAAAGCATCCCTTGCACAGGTGCAGGCGGTACTTAATAAATCTCCGGAAGGTATTCCTTCCCCTGGCTTGCTGCCCATTGCATACAACAGCACCGTGTCTGCAGACGAGGAAGGCCTTACCGGAAACTGGAGTATGTACAACAAACAAATTGGAGCAGCAAAACATGTTCCTTATCCCATCATGCTAAAAAATATGATGGCCTATTTTAACCAGGATTCAATTACAAAAAAAGAAAACTTCTTACATAAACCATTTGTATTTGCTACTGATACAGCGTCATCCATTTCCCTGCAATCTTTTGCTCCGCAAAAAATTCAATTAACGGTATCTGTAGCCAGCAATAATAAAGTGGTGCTGCAGCAAAATTTTTATCCGCACTGGTATTATGTAAATGGAACCAATAAAAATGAAGTAAATAAATACGGTATCAATTTTATGAGTGCTCCGCTGCAAAAAGGAGTAAACAATATAACTTTTTCTTTTGAACCTGTGAAAGTAAAATGGGCTATGCTGCTAAGCTTGGTGGTATTTATTATTTGCCTTATTAGTTTGTTATGGCCAGGTATTACACCAGCTTCCCCTTCATAGCACCTGCCACCGCCTCATCCATAATACGCTCCGCATAAGGCCGGGAAATATTGTTGAGCTCTTCCACTTTTGTATGCATCAGATTTTTATCTTCCATTGTAATGGCAAGCTGGAGTGCCTGCATGGCAGCAGCTGTGTGCATCATTTCTTCCTTACTTAAAAGAGCCGCATTTTTTTGAATAAACTTTTCGGTCGTAGTAAGCAGTTGTTCTCCTTCCGTTCTTGCTTCCACCAATGCCCTTGCAGCAATGTCATCTTTAGCATGTGTAATGGAATCCAGCAGCATTTTTTCCAGGTCTGCATCCGTTAAACCATATTGTGGTTTTACCTGTATGCTTTGCTCCACGCCGCTTCTTAATTCTTTTGCATTTACCATCAGTATACCATCAGCATTTATTAAAAAATTTACTTCCACTTTAGGCATACCGGCGGGCATGCCGGGTATGCCGGTTAAATTAAATTCTGCCAGCATCCTGTTGTCTTTCACCATATCCCGTTCGCCCTGGTACACGGCTATTTTCATTCCGCTTTGCCCGTCTTTGTAAGTGGTGTATTGCCGGCCTGCCTTATTTGGAATTTTAGAATTTCTTGGAATCAATACATCCATCAATCCCCCCATTGTTTCTATACCGAGGGAAAGCGGTGTAATGTCCAGCAGTAAAAATTCTTTGTTGTTGCCTGCTAAAATATCTGATTGTATGGCTGCGCCCAGCGCTACCACCTCATCCGGATTTAGTGTATCATTTACAGGGCGGCCAAAAAAATTACTGATACTTTCCTTTACCTGCGGCAATCTTGTGCTGCCACCCACCATTACTATCACATCAATATCTTTTGTTTTGAGACCTGCATCTTTTAATGCATTGGCACAGGAGGTAACCGTTCTGTCTATCAATGGCTGAATGAGCGTATTCAGTTGTGCTTTGCTGAGTGTGAGTACATCGCCATTGAGTTTGCTGCTAAATAAATCGTTTGCTGATAAAAATATTTTTGCTTCTTCTGCTTTTAACCGGATGGCCTGTGCAAAGCTTTTATTGTTTTTTAAATCGTCCGCATCTGCGCCATTTTGCTGC
>JAYWIB010000137.1:0-4366 GCA_043789265.1 Chitinophagaceae bacterium | reverse complement strand
CACACAGGAAACAGATATCAAAAATGCGGTATCATTTATTTACCAGCGCAGAGAGGAATATGGCATTGCTGATAAGTTTGCCTTTGCTGGTGTAAGTGCCGGTGCACATTTGGCCATGCTGCATGCATACAAATACAGCAGCCCTGTAAAAATTAAAGCAGTCATTGATTTTTTTGGCCCCACAGATTTGCTTGATTTATTCAATAATCCCGGTGTAATACCAAGAGATTATTTTGAAAAAATTATTGGCGCCACACCTGAAGATAATCCGGAAATATATTTTCAATCAAGCCCGGTTAACTTTATTGATCCGCAAAGCAGTCCAACGCTTATATTACAGGGCAGTGCCGATCCGCTGGTAAATGCCGGCAGACAATCTGCCGTGCTGCATAACAAACTAAACACAAATGGCGTAGCCAGTGAGTATGTTGTATACCCGAGAAAAGGTCATGGCGATGACTGGGACAACGCAACTTTTTATAATGCGTTTGAAAGAATAGAAAGATTTTTAGCAGCACACAATCCTTGAAAATATAAGAGAATAAAATAAAAATGGGAACCCTTAAGCTCCCATTTTCATTATTGGAAATTATTGTTTTTTAGAAAAGATTGAAACCTACACCCAATTGTATGGATTGATTTCTCCACTTGTCTTTATTGTCAATGTCATTGATGCTGTTTAAACCAACCTGGTATCTGCCAAAAACTTTTACACCTGCAAAACTTAACTGGAGGCCGCCGAGCATGCTGAGCTCACCTTTTTTAAATGCGTCCTTACCATTCTCCAGCAGGTTCTGGTTACGATCCAGCAATATGCCATACTGCGGCCCTGCCTGCAACGAAATAAATTTAGACAGTTTATAATTGAGCAGCAAAGGAATGCTTACATAATTCAACTTAATGTTAGAAATTTTATTGCTGCTTACTTTATACAAATCCCTGAACTGGCTGGTGGTATCGGTATTTACAGAATTAAATAAAACCTCCGGCTGAATACTCCATTTCTTGCCAAGACCTATCTGGGCAAAAGCACCGGCGTTATATCCGTAAGAAAATTTTTCTTTAAAAGACTGGCCGCTGATTTTGTTAATGTTGGCACCGGCTTTTAAGCCTGCATGAAAACCTTGAGCAGAAGAAACTGAAGAAAAAAATAAGATGGCTGAAAGGGACAAGAGTAAAGGTTTCATAAAAAATAATTTAGTTACTCTACAGTTTCAATACATATGCCATTTGTTTAAACATGCTGATAATTTTTTGTTAACTGAAATACATTATTTAAAAAATATAGCCGATAGAAAATGCAAACACTGTGGTGAATCTTTTTTCATCTGTTTGCGGCAGGTAATAATCCAGATACAATTGCGGCTCCATTATAAAATGACCAATAGAATAATTAATGTCAAGATTTAACCCAAGCGATTGAGCCTCGAAACTATTTTTACCCTGCAGTTTTGGAAGCCTTCTTTTTACACGCAGGTTTCTTAGTTGTGTGCGCTGTACAGTATGCGATACAGATTTGGTGGAATCCGATGAAAGGTTAAGCTGTAAAGAAGGTGTAAATACAATGCCATCTTTTTTTCCAAATATTTCATACCATTCAAAGTCATGCTTTAGTGAGGCAATCATTGAAAAAGATTTAATTTTATACACACCCGTATCCGTTAATACAATACCCGTAAGCGGCAGTTTAAAAGAAAATATTTCGGTAAACTTTCCTGATGAATACCCTGCTGCAATACCCGGCTCAAGCCATGTTTTTTTATAATTGATATAAGCATACCAGTCGTCCTGCACTGGAGATGCGTATACTGAATATTTATCGTTAACAAAATAACGGGCATAAGAAATACCTGCGCTTACATATTTATTACCCAATAAATCAAAAGCAGGCGAAATGGAAAATTGAGAAGCCGTGAAGCCTTTAGCAGGATCATTCAGCAGGTTTACACCTGCAGATAAACTCACGCCGCTTTTATGATAATACCCCACAGAAGGTGAGTAAATAAGTGTGCTGGTAGATGTTTGTTTTGAATTGATGGCATTGTTCCGCTGGCTGAATAGCCTGTTGCCAATACCTGCATTGATGCTAACATAACTGGAAGGCCTATCTGCTGCATGTAGCAATCCCATCAAATCATTCAAAGCCAGTGAATCATCTTTATTGATGGTACTATCCTGTGCAAATTGTTTTTTGCAAACGAGAAAAATAAAAACAAACAATAAAAATATTTTTCGCATTGGTATAAGTGTGGGTTCAAAAATTTGAATGTGACAACAAAAGCCGAAATTAGTTTAATTGCCCATTAATTTTTTAGTACCGCAAAACACAATCTGTAAACAGCCTGTATTTAATGTTGCTGATAAACATAAAACCCCTACTTTTGCGCCGGTTTTATTTATCACGAGTATTGCATGAGGTGCCCAGGCACTGTTAGGTTAAGAAATTACTTTAAGTTTTCCTCCAGGATTTAAGTATTGTAACAACAGGCAAATAGCATTTCATGTAAACACAAAAAAAATTACATGAATGCATTTGAAGCCTTAGGCTTGAACGAACAATTAGTACAATCCATCACCGATTTAGGATTTACCACTCCCACTCCCATTCAGGAACAGGCCATACCGGTACTGCTTTCCGGCACTACCGACTTTGTAGGTCTTGCCCAAACAGGTACCGGTAAAACAGCCGCTTTTGGTTTGCCATTGCTTAACTTAATAAGCAAGGCCGATCGCCATCCACAGGCATTGATAGTTTGCCCCACCAGGGAACTCTGCCTGCAGATAACCAATGATTTAAATTCATTTACCAAACATTACAAAGGAATTTTTACAGAAGCTGTATATGGTGGTGCATCCATTACCATGCAGATACGCAATCTTAAAAAAGGCGTTCACATTGTAATTGCAACACCGGGCCGCCTGATTGATTTAATAGAAAGAAAAGCAATTGACCTGCAGAAGGTAAAGTATGTAGTGCTGGATGAAGCAGATGAAATGCTGAACATGGGCTTTAGAGATGACATTGATTTTGTTTTAAAAAATACCATAAACAGGGAAAGTATCTGGCTCTTTAGTGCCACCATGCCACCGGAAGTAAGGGCCATTGCAAAAAATTTTATGACAAGCCCTAAAGAAATTACGGTGGGCAAAAAAAACAGTGGCAATGTAAATATTGATCACCAGTTTATCCTGGTGGCAGCGCATCACCGTTACGAAACATTAAAAAGATACATTGATTTTAACCCCGGCATGTACGGCATTATTTTTACACGTACCAAGGCCGATGCACAGGACATTGCAGAAAAACTGGTGAAGGAAGGATACGAAATAGAAGCGCTGCATGGTGACCTTACGCAGCAGCAAAGAGATAAAGTGATGGGCCGGTTTCGCAGCAAGCACCTGCAATTACTCATTGCTACTGATGTGGCCGCAAGAGGAATAGATGTGGACGGCATTACGCATGTAATAAACTTTGAACTGCCGGATGATATGGAAGTGTATACCCACCGCAGCGGCCGTACAGCACGGGCAGGCAAAAGTGGTATTTGTATTTCCATCTGCCATACCCGTGAGTCGTTTAAAATAAAACAACTGGAACGCATGGTAAATGCACAGTTTCATAAAATGGATGCCCCCAGCGGAAAAGATGTGTGCCGCAAACAGTTTTTTCATTTCATGGATAAGCTGATGCAGGCCGATGTATCGCATGGTGATTATGAAACTTACATGGATGACCTGATGGAAAAATTTGCGGATGTAAGTAAGGAAGAAGTATTAAAAAGAGTAGCTGCCCTTGAGTTCAATCACTTCTTAAAGTATTATGAACATGCAGAAGATTTAAATGCCAATTCAAGAAAAGATTTCACCCGCCGAAACGAAAGACCCGAAGCAAGGGAGTCAGCCAATGGCGCAAGAGGCGAAAGAAATTTTAACCGCAATACACATGGCTACACCAGGCTGTTTGTAAACCTTGGTTCCAAAGATGGATTTTATAAAGCCAGCTTCCTGCAGTTTATTTTGGATGAAAGCAACCTGAATAAAGAAGTACTCGGAAGAATTGATATGAAAGAAATGAACACCTGGATAGAAATAGACAGCAGCGCTGCACCCAAAATGATTAAGAGTATGGATGGCAAAAAATACAATGGCCGTATGATAAGAATGAATGAGGCAGATGGCGGATTTAAAAGGCCTGCAGACGAAGGCCGCAAGCGCATTCCAATGAGAGAGAAAAGATATTAATACCGCGTTGCTTAAATAAATAAGTGATTTAAAGCTGCGGCGTTTTGTTCGCAGCTTTTTTATTTTCTGGAAAATTTTTCCATAAAATATAATTTGGCCAGAAAAAAAAACTGGCTACCTTTAT
>JAYWIB010000136.1:0-4405 GCA_043789265.1 Chitinophagaceae bacterium | reverse complement strand
GCTTTTACAGGTACAGTTGCTGCCGCAGTTGCAGTTGGTGCAGGTGCAGTTTGCGTTATCACATTTTTGTTTGTCTTTGGGAGCCGTGTTGCTCAGTTTGATTGTTGATTTCATTTTTTTGTTTTTTTTATTGTTATTTAATGATGTGAAATTATATCGCCTTTAAAGGGTGGAATGGACAGCAGGATGTCAAAAACGGACAATCTTAAAAAAGTTTGCCTTAGGTACAATTTTAAATGCACCCGATACAAGCCCCCCTTTAGGGTTGGCGTAAAACATTATTTTCGTGTAAACAGATGTCATCATTACGCACAAAAAAATTGCTGTGAAAAAAAGACAAGACTATATTAGCTGGGATGAATACTTTATGGGCGTGGCGCTGCTGAGTGCAAGGCGCAGCAAGGATCCTAACACACAGGTGGGTGCCTGTATTGTAAATGAAAAAAATAAAATTGTAGGAGCAGGCTACAACGGATTGCCCACGGGCTGCAGTGATGATGACTTTCCCTGGGATAAAGAAGGTGATTTTTTACAAACAAAATATCCTTACATATGCCATGCAGAACTAAATGCTATTTTAAACAATATAGGCATGGATTTAAAAGGCTGTAAAATGTATACTGCTCTATTTCCCTGCAATGAATGCAGCAAAGCCATCATTCAATCCGGCATTGCAGAAGTAATTTATTTATCCGATAAATATGAAGGCACGGACGTGTTTAAAGCATCTAAAATAATGCTGGATACAGCAGGTGTTATTTACCGTAAGGTGTATGCAAAAATCAATCAGCTTATTTTATCTTTTGATGCAGCAGATGTGTAGCAGATTTCTGTTTTTCCCTTTAACATAACTTTACGTGTACGGTATTAATCCAATGCCTGATTTTTCTTTCTCATTCAGCAGCCGCTATAAACCACGGCGCCCACTAAGATGAAAAAGAAATGTATACTCCCCATTTTATTATGCTGCAGCATCAGCAGTTTTGCACAGCACATTACATACGGCGCATCAGCAGGTGCAGGCATCTATTCCATGCGGGGCGATGCTGTAAAAAATATGCAGCAACTGCTGAACTTTAGCGATGGCATTGTACAAACAAAAGCCGTTACCGGATATTATGCAGGTGGCTTTGCAAACATTCCCGTGGGCAATATTTTTTCTGTAGAGCCAGGCTTGTATTACAGCAGCAAAGGTTACGAGATAAGCGGCAACTACACGGTTAAAAATTTTTCGCTGCTGTCTGCCAATGCCAGCAGCAAACTGCAGTCGGCTTATATAGATATGCCTGTGGTATTGAAGGCAAACTTTAATGGACTGCAGGTATTTGCAGGGCCGCAACTTTCTTATCTTACTAATGCCAGCCTTAAAACCACCGCAGGTATTGCAGGCTTTAATGTACTAAACAATACTATGAACGTAACCAGCCAGTTTAACCGCTGGGATGTGGCAGCCACTGCGGGTGTGGGCTACCAGTTTAGCAACGGCATACGCCTTAGTGCGGCTTATGAAAGAGGATTGCGTAAAGTAAATGCAGCGCAAAATATACAATCGTACAACCAGGGAATAAAGCTGGGTGCAGCTTTCCGTTTTTAAAATAATTACTACCGGCAACGTCTGCTGCTCTTTATTAAAGGGGTGGCAGCGTTGCGTTTTAATCAGCCCTGTGTAGCTGCAAAAATATTTGCCCAAAATAAAAATGGGCTAAAGGCAGGCAGCAATTATTTGTATTTGTCATTGCCTAAAAGTATCGTGCAATTCAGCAATTGCCCGGCGCTGCTTATCTTGCCATCAGTAACAATAACAAACAGGAATGAATATTTATAAAAAAGCGGTTATATACTTTTTGCTTTCCCTTTTATTATTTAGCTGCAGCACACCAAAAGAACTGGAGTACCGCGACTTTAAAAATTTTTCTATAGGCAGGGCGGGCTTTTCCAGCACAGCCATCAAAATGGATCTTATTTATTTTAATCCCAACAACTTTGGACTACAACTTAATCAAACAGATCTGGATATTTTTATCAATGACAATTATTTAGGCCACACCATGCAGCAATACCAGGTAAACATTCCACGTAAAGAAGAATTTTCTATCCCGATAGCAATGGAGGTGGATATGAAGAACCTGCTTAAGAATGGTATTACTACTTTATTCAACAACGAAGTAATGGTAAGGATTTCCGGAAAAATAAAAGTGGGTAAGGCCAATATTTTTATGAACATTCCGGTAAACTATGAAGGCAGGCAAAGCTTTAGTTTGTTTAAATAAAAAAGGTTGTCTTATAATTTGTATTTGCAAACAATAAGACAACCCCGGTAATGATACGCCCCGTTAATTTTGTTTTTCTTCTGCTTTGGGCACTGCCGTTTCCGCAGGTTTTTTACAGCACATGGGCAGTTTTTTATACGCACCTTCTTCTGCCGTTACATCATCTGCATCATAGCCCGCATTGGCAATGGCCGTTTTTAACTGCTCAATATTATTGCGGTCTGTAAGAAAAGTAACCGTGGTTGTTTTCTTTTTGTAATCCACCTTTACTGCAGATACACCCGGCTCCCGGCTCATGTAAGTTTCTATCCTGTTCTTACACATTTCGCATTGCACCGTGGGTGTTTTTATCACTACTTTTTGTACTGCCTTTTGCTGGGCAAAGCTGATGGCCACAAAGCCAAACAGCAACAACATTGTACATTTAATTGCTTTCATATTTTTATGTTTTATAAAATTAAAATTAGGCATTAATATTCCAGCCTGCAGGATTTTGCCGCCAGTTTAACAAAGTATTTTCCTGTGCTGCAGATACCAAACCCTTTTCCAGCGCCAGTTGTATAAGCACTTCATAATTGGTTAATGAAAGGTAAGGCACACCAGCATCTGCAAATGCTTTGCCGGCTTCAGTAAAGCCATAAGTAAATATAGAGAGCATGCCCACCACATCAAGCCCTGCCTGCCGGAGCACCTCCACCACCTGCAGGCTGCTTCTGCCGGTAGATATTAAATCTTCTATCACCAACACTTTTTGCCCGCTTTCATAAAAGCCTTCTATCTGGTTGCCAAGGCCATGTTCTTTTGGCCTGGGCCGCACATACATGTAAGGGAGCTTAAGCTGGTCTGCCGCCATGGCCCCCCACGCAATGCCGGCCGTAGCCACACCTGCAAGCATATCAGCAGAAGGAAACTTTTCAAACACCACATTGCACATTTCGCTCTTTATAAAATCACGGATAAAAGGAAAAGAAAGCACCTTGCGGTTGTCGCAATAGATAGGGCTTTTCCACCCGCTGGCCCAGGTAAAGGGCTGCTCAGGATTTAATTTTATTGCATTAACTTGTAACAGTTTTTCAGCAACTGCTTTTTCATTCGTCATGCTGCAAATGTATGGCTGCCCTGCAGCAACAGCAATTTTTTATTATGTACATAAAAATTTATTTTGATGACAAGCCTGTGTATCTCTGCGATGAGATAAACCAGGAGCTGAATGAAATACTGCACCACCCCGATGCAGTGTTTGTAGATGAAATTTCCAGCGCTGCCATCAAATCGCTGCTGCATGAAATTGTGAAAGAAGAATTTCACGCCGGCATTTTATGGCACAGCGATTTGGCAAAATTAAAGGCTGCCTTCTTTAAACATTTTAAACACATAGAAGCTGCCGGCGGCATTGTACAAAATGATAAAAAAGAAATTCTTTTTATTTACCGACTTAATAAATGGGATTTGCCAAAAGGCAAAATGGAACCCGGTGAAAAACCAGAAGAGTGTGCGCTGAGAGAGGTGGAAGAAGAAACCGGTGCCACACGTTTGACATTGGAAAAAAAGGCAGGCGAAACCTATCATACCTACAATGCTTTTGGAAAACATTTTATAAAAACAACGCACTGGTATCACATGAGTTGTCCTTCCCGCCAAACCCTTACCCCACAAACTGAAGAAGACATTACCGCCATACAGTGGGTAAAAAAAACAAAACTTGCTGAGCCTTTGGCAAATACTTATCCTTCTATAAAGGATATTTTGAATGGGGTAGTGTAGCGGGGATTGTTTTGATCATTTTATTCGCTGCAACGTTTTCAAATAAAATACCCCATCCTGCAAATTATAAAGGTTTCAAGCCATGTCTCTTTTCCGGGCAATGAGCATGGCCAAAGGACGTGGCGGCGGTTGCAAAAACAAGATTAATAAAAAGGTAAACAGCAACCAAAGCATTGTGTAAGTTTTATTCGCTGCAACGTCTTAAAATAAAATACCCCATTCTGCAATTTATAAAAGTTTCAAGCCATGTCTCTTTGCCGGGCATTAAGCTTGGTTAAAGGACGTGGCGGCGGTTGCAAAAGAAAGTTTTTTTTATAATTACCTTCCTTGTTTGCCTGCGTTGGTGGCACACGAATGCAATGACATAAATT
>JAYWIB010000135.1:0-4410 GCA_043789265.1 Chitinophagaceae bacterium | reverse complement strand
CCTGCACTTTATCAGGCACCGCTTTGCTGAGTGCTTTCATAATGGGGCCATGCAATAAATTACCTGTTACATTTCTTGCACCAAGCGGTGAAGGTTTTTTTGCGTTGAGCACACATCCTTTAGGTGCATACACATGTATGGGGCGAAAACTTCCTTCATTGTTCGGCACTTCAGGACTGAACACACATTTGATGGGATAGGCCGTGTAAGCAAACACATAATTCATCACTGCATTAATGGCCAAGCTGTGTGCAGGCGATGAGCCTGTGTAGTCAACAAATATTTCATCACCCTTTATTGTTACTGCACATTTGAAATAAACGGGTTCTTTGATTCCATCTCCATCGGCATGATAATCCGCTTTATAGATTCCGTCAGGCGCCGCTTTAATGGCAGCCCTCATTGCCTTTTCACTTGCATCAATAATTTGTTTGCCGAGCGTATCAATTTCTGTTAAACCATTTTCCTGCATCATGCGGTGCAAACTTTTAATACCCTGGTGGTTGGCTGCCACCTGTGCCAAAATATCACCAATAGTTTGCCTTGCTGCCCGTACGTTTGTTTCAATGATGGTGAAGATGGTTTCATTTTTTATTCCTGCATCATAGAGTTTTACAGGTGGAATGTATAATCCTTCTTCATAAAAATCTTTTGCATTGGCGCCCCATAGTGTTCCGCCAATATCGGGAGAGTGAGCAATGCATCCAATAAAACCAATCAAAGCCCCCCCACCCGCCAAAGGGGGGATTTTGGCGTCTTTATTATTTTGAATACTCTTTTTGTTATCCGAGTCTAAAGTCCCTCCTTTGGAGGAATTTAGGGAAGCCGCAAATATGGGAGTTACAATTCCAATATCCGGTTTATGCCCGGCACATAGCCACGGGTCGTTGGTAATTATTACATCACCTTCTTTCCATGCATGGATGGAAAAATAATCTTTGATTAATGCTTTTACTAAGAAGGGCAACACACCGAGAAAAGAAGGAACACTGACACTGCTTTGAGCCAATGATTCTCCTTTTGTGTTCATGAGTACAACAGCAAAGTCGGCACTTTCTCTTGTTACAGATGAAAATGCTGTGCGTTGCAAAGTAGTGCCTGCTTCATCAACGATTGAAATCAATCTTGACCAGAGCACACTTAATTCTATGGCATCAAATTTTTTCATACAATTATACTTCCTGTATCACATCAAATCTTTTAAAACTCCCCACCACTGCAAAGCCAATTACTGTTGCTGTCATTTTTTTAAATTTCAATTTGCAGGCCGTTTCATTTATTGTGGCGCCGCTGCCAACAGCATCATCAATCAGCAATATTTTATTAAAACTTCTTTTGTCATCAACAATTATACTGGCCCTTGCATTACCGATACGGTCTTCAAGTTTTGCCAATGCTTTCTGCGGCACCGGAATCAGTCCGCTCACTTTTTTAAGATTGATATGTGGCAATGAAAGGTTAAATGAACGTTTCATGTAATTCATCAACTGCACATCCCTTTTAATGGTTGGTGGAATGTATCCCACCGCATCAATTTTTAATTGTTTTATAAGCTTTTCAAGTTTAGATTTAAGAAGCACACAAATCTTTTCCATCAATGGTTTGCTTTGTCCCTGCTTTGCAAAATGTATAAGGTTGCCCAGCTTTGTTTTTCCAAACCTTTCAATGGCATAAAAATCGCCATAAAACATATCATCTATGCAGACTGATGCAAAACCTTTCGTGTTTTTCAATTTGTCCGTGCCATTGATAAAACCACTCCTTCCATAGTAAGCCAGGTATTTCTCCCTTGTCTTTATAAATTCATCCACTGTTTTCTGCAAAGGCAGTTTTTGTTTTGTACACCAGCGTTCAAACGCTTCAAATCCATTCAGCTCATTTCCTGTTTCGGTAAACAGGGTAAAGTGCTCCTGCAAAAATTCTTTCTCTTCTTTTGTTGCAGTATCTATACTCCCTGTCCTCTGTTCAGGCTTTTCCTTTATTTTATAAAAAACCCTTGGCGGCCGACCAATTTTTTCAATAAAGCCATCAGTTAGAAGTTTTGTCAGAACCCGGTGAACGATTTGTTTTGATACACTCAGGGAATCAATAATTTCCCGTGGGGAAGCTTCAAAATGCTCCTTTAGATACTTAACTATTTGATTTTCAACACTCATAGTTTACTGTTTACTGTCAACAGTAAACTTACCACTATTTTATAGATTACAGAATGGATTCATTTTATTTTCATCGACTTCCATTCATTTCAATCAAAATATTCCTGAACCCATCAAGCATGACCGAGCAGTTCTTTCCAACAACCGTTGTGCTTTCAAACTCCTCAATAATACAAGGGCCGTTCATTTTTTTATTCACTTCAATTGCATACCTGTCGTAAACAGGTGTTTCTAAATACTCATCACCAAAATAAACTTTACGCATACCTTTCAGTGCTTTGCCGTGCTTGCCAACAACAGCTTGTTTTGGAATTAATTCAGGTGATGGCCCGCTCACCAACACACGCCATGTTACAGATTCAATCGGAATGTTTTCAATACTTCTTCCATAACGCAACTGGTATTCTTCTTTAAAATTACTTTCAATTTCAACAATTGATTTTTCACTCAACTTGCCCGATGGAATAACAACAGTTATCTCATGGCCTTGTCCTGAGTATCTCATATCAGAAACAATTCGTACAGAGGCCCCTCCAAACCTCCCCAAAGGGGAGGCTTTTGCACCCCGCTTTTTAAAAGGGGTCTTTAAATTCTTAGAGTCTAAAGTCTCCCGATTTTTCGGGAGATTTAGGGAGGCCTTTAAAAATGCAAAACCTTTTTCTTTCATTTCCTTAATCATCGCATTCACTTTCTTCCAGTCCATTATGTCCAAGCGGCATACATAACTGGTGATTTTTTCTGTAGCAACCGGGCTCACTAAAAATCCCAGTGCACTAAGCACACCTGCACCGCTTGGAACAATCAATTGCGGAGCGTTCATCAGTCTTGCTACATGAAATGCATGCACAGGACCTGCACCACCAAAAGCTAACATAGAAAAGAACCGTGGGTCCAATCCTTTTTCGATGATATGTACCCTTGCGGCATTGGCCATGTTTTCATTGACGATTCTGTGAATGCCCCAAGCTGCTTCTTCAACACTAATGCCCAATGGCTTTGCAATTTTTTTCTTCATCGTATCAATTGCCAAATCTTTGCGAAGTTTCATCGTGCCGCCGAGAAAATAATCTTCATTCAAATAGCCCAATATCAAATCAGCATCTGTAACCGTTGGATTTTCTCCACCACGATTGTAACAAGCAGGTCCCGGTGCAGAAGATGCACTCTCAGGCCCTACAGTTAATAAACCCAAATGATTGATATGAGCAATACTGCCGCCACCTGCACCAATCTCAATCATATCAATCACCGGAATACGAACGGGCAAACCGCTTCCTTTCTTAAATCTTTTTTCTCGTGCAGCTTCAAAATGATTCGTTATTTCCGGCTGCAAGTTTCTTATCACCGAAGCCTTTGCCGTGGTGCCGCCCATATCAAAAGTTACCAAATCTTTTTTGCCCAGCAGTTTTCCAAAATAAACGCCGGCCATCGTTCCACCTGCAGGGCCGCTCTCTAACAATTGCACAGGCTTTTTTCTTGCACCGTCAATCGTTGTTAATCTTCCTGCGCTGTTCATGATGTGGATGATGCCATCAAAACCAAGCACATTTAATTTACTTCTTAAATTTTTTAAATACTCATCTGTGAGCGGCTGCACATACGCATTCATTACTGTTGCTGATGTACGTTCATATTCTCTAATCTCGGGCATCACTTCACTGCTGAGTGAATATGTTATTGCAGGAAATTTTTTCTTTATTAAATCGCCAATTTGTTTTTCATGTTTGATATTGACATAACTGTGCAATAATGAAACAGCCACACTCTGCACTCCTTCTTTTTGTAATTGCTTCATTATTTTTTCCGCATCAGCCACAATTAACTTTTCTACTATTTTACCATTCTTGTCCACTCGTTCATTAACCCCTTTTCGTAAACCTTTTGGCACCAACGGTTTGGGCATCGTAATAAAAATGTCGTAAATATCATAACGCATTTCTCTTCCTATCTCCAGCACATCTTCAAAACCTTTTGTTGTAATCAGTGCAGTCTTTGCGCCCTTGCGTTCAATGACCGCATTGGTAACTAACGTTGTGCCATGCACCAATGTTTTCACTGTACTCACATGTTTGCCATGCTGCTGCAGCAATTCATTTACGCCGTTTAAAATGCCGGGTGTTGGGTCAGGATACGTAGTGAGTGTTTTGCCAAAATATAAAATGCCGTTGCTTTCATCAAGCAACACCAAATCAGTAAATGTTCCGCCGATGTCAATTCCAAGCTTTCCCCCATCCCCGTCCGTTCCGGCACGGGC
>JAYWIB010000134.1:0-16828 GCA_043789265.1 Chitinophagaceae bacterium | reverse complement strand
GCACCTTTTGTTCCGTGGATAATTCATTATTCGTAATCATTTCTTTGTAGCGGTGCAGGCCTGCTTTCATTACATTGCCTACAGATCCTTTTTGCTTGTCGCATTCTGCCAATGCTGCATCTACATTTTTGTTTGCCAGGTGATACTGTACTTTCCGGATGAAGTCAGGATTGCTGCCAGTGCCGCCAGCTTTGCCAATGGTAAGAAAACGCTCAATTACAAAAGTAAGCATGGTTAAAAACGAACCAATCAAAATAGGCACAATGATACCGCCGAGATACATTTTGTTCAGGGCATTTTTTGGGCCGTCATGCGTAGGCCAGAAAAGACCTGTGCCGGGTTTTGTAAAGCCACTTGGATTACCTAAAATGAACCGCCAGATTAAATAACCTGCGATAATGCAAATTACCGGAGCAAGAAGAGAGATTGCATTGCTGGATTTTTTTGCCTGTACTGACGTAGACGGTTTTACACTTGCAGTTGGTTTTGTTTCTGCCATAACGTTCGATTTTTTTTGGTGAATTAAAATTTAAGCGTTTCGTTAAAAAATTTCTGTTTGCTTTACCTGATAAGAATTTTAAGCAATAAAATTAAATGACTTAATTTTTGTGATGAGGCACAAGTTAAATAAATAATTGAATGAAACAAACAGGGCTTAAAATATTTTTTGCCTTTTTTTTGTCACCCCTTCATCTAATTTTTTTCTTAAAAAAGAGTGCGAACGTTTGCAGCAAATTATTCGTAACGGAGCGCCACGATGGGATCAAGGCGTGCTGCCTTGTATGCAGGATACAGCCCTGCCAGCAGGCCTACCAGTGTACATACAAGCACACCTGCAATTACCCAGTTCCACGGAATTACAAAACCGGTATGCAGCAGCAACGCCACGGTATTTCCAAACAGCACACCGGCAATAATGCCTGCCAATGCACCCATAATGCTGATTAGTATTGACTCCCAAAGAAATTGCGCCCTGATTTCCCCTGATTTTCCGCCCAATGATTTAATCAGTCCGATTTCTTTAGTACGTTCATTTACGGCCACCAGCATAATATTCATCAGCCCGATGGCGGCGCCCAGCAGTGTGATAAAAGCAATGGCCATGGTGGCATAACGCAGGAAGCGCAGGTTGCTTAAAAACGATTGCGCTATACTGTCACTTTTATCAATGTAAAAATTATCTTCTTCCTTCACGTCCAGTTTACGTACCGGCCTGAAAGCGCCTATCGCTTCTCCCACTGCCACATCCATCATGTTGAGATCAGACACCATTACGGCAACTATACATGACTTGCCTTCGGAACCATACACCCTCCGTATATTGTTGTACCCGGTGATTACAATTTTATCTGCATTCATAAATGCACTGCTGCCTTTATCTTTCAGCACTCCTATTACCCTGTATTTATTATTAGCTGCAGTAATAATTTTATCAGTTGCTTTTTCAGGATTGGCGCCAAATAATTTTTCGGCAATGGCATTGCCAATGATGCACACATTTCTGCCCGTTTCTATATCGGTTTCTCCAAAGTTTCTTCCATAGGCCAGTTCATACCCATTCAGCGTAAGATAGTTTTCATCACCACCTGTGATGCGTACATCGGGGTTTGTTTTTTTATTATTGGTATTTACAACAATACCGCCTGGCCCGGGCAGTGCAATACCCACCAATGCAGGAAAAGAGAAATTTTTCTTGAAAGCCCTTGCCTCTTCAAACGTAATTAATTTTCCTTCGCTGGAAGTTCGCCTTTGCAATGCCCCCCGTTTAGCTTTTTTTGTTTCGCCGTTATTGGGGCCTCCGCCAAAATGAATGTTTCTTTCCTTGTACCGAATGCTGAATGCATTGGCACCCATGGTAGAAAAACTTTTGGTAAGACTTTGATTAACCGCTTCTACAGCAGTGATGATAGCAATCAGCGCCATTATGCCCAATGCTATAATAATAACGGTGATAGCTGTACGAAGCCTGTTGGTTTTGATTGTACTGTAAGAGAGTGCTATGGAGTCGCTTGTTTTCATCCACTATTAGTAGTGCTAAAGTTAACCGGGAAAAGCATCCTGAATGAAAATAATTTATAAACGGCAGACGATAATGAATGCTGCTGTTTATAAAATAAAAAAGAATGAAAGTTAAAAATGCAGCCAGTCTGTTATTAAGCAAGGAAATAACCCCAGCAACAGCAGCAGGCCTGCTGTTATAATAAGTAAGATTTTAAAAGAAGGCGTAATGTCCCCATCCTGTGCTGCAGCGCCGTTGCTTTCTTTAAAAAACATTGCCTGAATAATTCTGAAATAATAATAAGCACTGATGGCCGCACACAATACGGCAAAGATTACAAGCCAGTGCTGGTGGCCATCCCTGAGTGCTGCCATCAGCATATAAAATTTTCCCTGGAAGCCTGCTGTTAAAGGAATGCCTGTAAGAGAAAGCAGGAACACTGTACCTGTAATGGCGAGTACAGGCTGCTGGCTGCCGAGACCATTAAAACCATCAATGGTATAATCATTCATTTTTATCAGGATGGCAAATATACCAATGGTAGCAAGGCAGTATGCTGCAGTATAAAGTATGATGCCCTCTTTGGCAGTTTCGTTTAAAGCAAATACTGCAAACAACATAAAGCCCGCTTGTGCGATGCTGGAATAAGCCAGCATGCGTTTTACACTTTGCTGAAATACAGCAGTAAGATTACCAATTAATAAAGTGGCAGCGGTAATTATAGTTATAAGAACTTGCCACTGACCGTGTACTTTACCAAAAGCATTTTCGAACAAACGGACAAAAGCAATAAAGCCTGCTGCTTTTACAATGGTTGCCATAAAAGATGTGAACACTGTAGGAGCGCCGTCGTATACATCGGGAGTCCAGAAATGAAAGGGTGCTGCAGACACTTTAAAAGACATGGCTATCATTAAAAATACAAGCCCTGTTGCTATCAGTACCGGCATTTTACCCTGGCCCAGACTAATGTTACTTATTAAAAAAGAACCAGCCTCATTGCCACCATACACAAAGGCAATACCCATAAGCATAATGCCGGTGGAGAATGCACCCATCAAGAAATACTTGAGTGCTGCTTCGTTGCTTTTTAAATTGCGTTTATCGCTGCCCGTGAGTATGTACAGGGGAATGGAAATAATTTCGATACCAAGAAAAAGTGTAAGCAGGCTGTTGAAAGTGGCAGCCATTGCCACGCCGCACAGTACAAAAAATATGAGTGCAAAATATTCTGATACGTTCACGCCCACTTTTTCAATATCTCTTCCGTTGAGCATAAAAAACAGCAGCGTGGATAAAAGCATTACAGCAATAAATGTAAGATTGAAACTGTTGAAGTGCAGCATATCCCTTACATCAATATCAAAGAAGGACGCCTGGCTGTACAGCTCCCATACATTGCAAACAAGCACTATCAATACACCAGCAATGGCCCAGTATTTTGGCGTGGATTTTCTTTTAAAAAAAACGCCGCCAAACATCATAATAATTCCCCAGACTGCTGTTAAGATAATTGCGTTCATGCCCTGTTCCTTTTAAAGGAATATTTAGTTTACTTAAATTTTGTTACGATTGCAGCTACTGCATCTTTTGTTAAATCAAAAAATGGCTGAGGATATACACCTACAATAAATATGGCTACCAGCACAACTGCCAAAATAGCTTTTTCATTCAGCCTTATTTCTGTTACCCCATTGGTAAGCAAATTTGTTTCACCATAAAAAACTTTTTGCACCATTGAAAGTGTGTATACAGCCGCCAGTATAATGCTGATACCTGCCACCACGGCATACCACTTACTGAATTGGAACAGCCCTGCAAACATCATAAATTCTCCCACAAATGCATTGGTAAGCGGCAATGCAATATTTGCGAAGGCTATTACTACCAGCATAATTGTAAGTACAGGCGCCTGCTGTGCCACGCCGCCGAGTTGAGATATTTTGCTAACGCCCAATTGTTTTTCGAGCAATGCAATTACTATCCACAATCCTATAATATTAATGCCGTGATTGAACATTTGTATCATTACCCCTTCAATGGCAATTTGCCTGGTGGTAAACAATGCTGCACTCATAAGGCCTATGTGTGCGATGGATGAGTAAGCCACCAGTTTTTTTAAATCATCCTGCCGGATGGCAATTAAGCTGGCATAAATAATACCCACCACAGATAAACCAATTACCACATTATCGAATTTTAATGCAGCTTCGGGAAACACGGGAAGCAGCCATCGTATTACCCCAAACAAACCCATCTTAACCATTATACCGCTAAGCACCATTGTAACGGCTGTTGGCGACTGCTCATACACAAGCGGCTGCCAGGTATGAAAAGGAAAAACAGGCATCTTGATGGCGAAGGCAATAAAGAATAGCCAGAACATCCAGTTTTGCTGTGATGCTGTGAGAGATACAGCATGAAAAGCACTTACAGAAAAACTATGAGCGGCCACCTGCGTTGGCATGGTATGCAGGTAAGTATAAATAATGCCCACCAGCATTATTAAAGACCCGGCAAATGTGTACACAAAAAATTTGAAGGTGGCCTGTATTCTTTTTTCTCCGCCCCAGCGGCTGCATAAAAAATAAACGGGTATTAATGCCAGCTCCCAAAAGAAATAAAACAGCAATGCATCGCCTGCTACAAACACACCCATTAATCCAGCCTGGCTCAGCAACATTAATCCATAAAATATGTTGGCGCTTTTATAAGATGTATTGTATGTAGCGGTTAAAATTATGGGGAATGCAATGCCGGTAAGCAATGTAAGCACCCTGCCCGTGCCATCAAGATAAACGGAGAAACTTGCGCCCATATACTTCATCCATTCATAATTAAAAGTAATGCCGCTCAATGCTGCATCGTCTTTAAAGTACACACCTGCCAATGAAATTATCATGGTGATAAGGGAAGATAACAAGGTCCATGATTTTACGGATGCTTCTTTATTTATCATAAAAGCAAGCAGCCCCGTTATGAGCGGAAAAAAAATCAGCAGATGAGGAATGGTTATGTAATTACCGAACATTAAAAAAATATTTTACTAAAACAATTGAATAATAAATAACAACAAAACCGCTATTACCATCAGCAATACATACGTGCCTACCTGCCCGCTTTGCAACAACCGTATTTGACGGCTGCCATAGTTAACGGCTTTGCCTATGCCATTTACCATTCCATCAATTCCTCTCTTTTCAACAGTATTATTAAAGAAGCCTGCAAGCGACGCCAATGGCCTAAGGATAATGCTGTCATACAATTCATCTATATACCATTTGTTTTCCAGCGTTTTGCCCAAGCCGGTTTCAGCTACGCCGCTGTTTTGATACTTACTGAATTTTTTGAGTGCAAATAGCAGGGCTGCGGCAGCGCCAATTACGGAAACTGCCATTAAAACATATTCAGTTGTATGTGACAGGTGATGTGCAGGAGAATGAGCTTGTACATACTTATTGGTATCTTCAAAAATTGGTGCTAAAAACATTTGAAGCCGGTGGCCACCATGCATAAATACTTCGGGTATGCCAACCCATCCGCCCACTACAGCCAGTACAGCAAGCACTATCAGCGGAATGATAATGGCAGCAGGGCTTTCGTGCAGGTGGTGTTCCTGATGATGTGTGCCACGGAATTTTCCGAGAAATGTCATGGCATATAAACGGAACATATAAAATGCTGTCATCAATGCACCTGCCACGCCAATGCCCCAGTATAGTGGATTTTGCTTAAATGCTTCCGCAAGAATTTCATCTTTGCTAAAGAAGCCGGAGAAGGGAGGAATACCAGCAATGGCAATACATCCGAGTAAGAACGTGATATGAGTTATGCTCATGTATTTTTTTAGTCCGCCCATATTACGCATGTCCTGTTCGCCACCCATGGCATGTATTACACTGCCTGCCCCAAGAAACAAAAGTGCTTTAAAGAAAGCATGTGTCATTACATGAAATACAGCGCCGGTGTAAGCACCAACGCCAAGCCCAAGAAACATATACCCCAACTGGCTTACGGTAGAGTAGGCCAATACTTTTTTAATATCATTTTGTTTAAGTGCGATGGTAGCAGCAAGGATAGCGGTAGCCAGGCCAACAACAGCCACCACAGTTTGTGTAACGGGTGCCATCGTAAATAAAATATTGCTCCTTGCAATCATATAAATACCGGCAGTAACCATGGTAGCGGCATGTATCAATGCAGATACCGGTGTAGGGCCAGCCATCGCATCGGGCAGCCAGGTATACAAGGGTATTTGTGCGCTTTTGCCGGTGGCACCCAAAAACAACAGCAACGTAATGCCGGTAATATCAAAGGAAGAAAGTTTGGCCACACCCTCAAATACGGTGTGGTAATCTGCAGTACCCAATTTAGTAAGCAGCCAAAAAACAGCCAGTAAAAAACCGAGGTCGCCAATGCGGTTCATGATGAATGCTTTTTTAGCAGCATCATTGTAGTTATTATTTTTAAACCAAAAACCAATTAATAAATATGAGCAAAGGCCCACTCCCTCCCAACCGATGAACATGATGATATAATTACCGCCCATTACCAGCAGCAGCATGGAGAACACAAACAGGTTGAGGTAAGCAAAATATTTTGCAAAATCTTTTGCAGGCTCATCATGCATGTATGAAGTGGAGTATACATGAATTAAAAACCCTACACCGGTAATGATTAATAAAAACAAGGAAGACAACTGGTCTATCTGAAAATCGAATCCAACTTTGAGTGACCCTGTGTTGATGAAATCAAAATAATGGGCAAGATGTGTGTTGCCGCCTTTTACCTGCATAAAAACAAAAACGCTGAGGAGGAAAGAAACCAGTATAACGCCGCTGCCAATGATACCAACCAGTGATTTTGACAACTGTTTCCTCAACAAACCATTGATGAAAAACCCTGCCAACGGAAGAAAAGGAATCAGCCAGACGATGTGCAATATATTGTTCATGTGCCTAACCCGCTAACAGCGGAAAAATTTATCTGCTTCTTTTTTTAAGTGCAGTTTTGATAAAATAAAAAATTCAAATAGTCATTCTCTTACCACACATTTGTTGCAAGAGGGTGAGCACTAATTTTTCAACCTGTTTAAAAAATTTACATCCACTGAATGTGTATTTCTGTACAGCATTACAATAATGGCGAGGCCCACACTTACTTCAGCAGCGGCCACCACCATTATAAAAAAAACAAACACCTGTGCTTCGCTGCCCATAGCCGGAAAATCGAAGCCCAGCCTGAGGTTGTGCATTTTAGAAAATACTACCAACAATAAATTAGCGGCATTCAGCATCAGTTCTATACACATAAAAATCACAATGGCATTGCGGCGGGTTAATACACCCACTATGCCAATACAGAACAAGGCCAGTGATAAAAAGATGTAATAATTTACAGGCATAACAATTTATAATTTTACATACAGGCCCACACCCAATGTGGAGGATGCCGGCTTTAGAGAAAAAATATCTTTCACTTTTCGTGTCACCACTCCATTAAAAACATCTACCGCTTTGTAGGCGGCACCCCTGGTAAGCAGTTTTGTAATAAGGCCAGTACCCATGCTGGTAAGTCCGCCAATTAATGCGCCTTTATAATCTTTAGCCACAGCAGATTTATCAATGGCTTTGATAGAACCATAGAGTGCCACTGCACTGCCTGCATAAGCAGCTATGCGGTAAATGGTGCGGCCTGTTTTAAATGTATTAAATAATTTGATGGCTCTTGCATCATTTTTAA
The DNA here is from genome assembly GCA_043789265.1 of Chitinophagaceae bacterium. Lineage (GTDB taxonomy): Bacteria > Bacteroidota > Bacteroidia > Chitinophagales > Chitinophagaceae > Ferruginibacter. The sequence goes on along the minus strand of JAYWIB010000134.1, from coordinate 9,087 downwards.
CACCAATGATTTCTGCCACTTTTTTCACTTTTGGGATGGCGAAATTGCCGAGGGAAAATTTGGGGGCAAATCCTTTTTTTACATGCAGGGCTTTACCCACAATGTCGTCTATATCAAAAATTTTGTTTAAATCAATTTGTGCCGAAGCAAAAAAAACGCTTCCAAAAAAAAGTACAGCAAATAAAAACAGTTTTTTCATTTACGAGAGTTGAAATATTGTTATGCTTCTTTTTTTGAAATAACCACCGCACCAATCATGGCGCTTAAAAATAATACACTGCTTATTTCAAAAGGAAAAACAAAATCAGTAAAAAGGGTTTTGCCGAGATTTTCGATAAGGCCGATATTTCCATGTGTAATGTCCATTGGTGTACCGGAAGCCATGCCCTGCTTTATTGCAGCTACCAATACCAGCAATAAACTTGAACCGGCTATTACACCGCCAAACAATAAATATTTATTTTTCTGCGGCGGCTCGCTGTCAGCATTTAAATTCATTAGCATTACCACAAATAAAAATAATACCATAATAGCCCCTGCGTAAACGATGATATTTACAATGGCTAAAAATTGTGCGTTTAATAAAACATAATGGCCTGAAATAGCAAAGAAAGTAATGATGAGGTAAAGTATGCTGTAGACGGGGCTTTTGCTGGCCACCACCATTACCGCACTGAACAATGCCAGTATACTTAAAAACCAGAACAATAATTGTGTAACACCCATAAGCCTTGCAATATCGCTGTTAGTTTTTTAATTTTATTTTTTTATTTCATGGTTACCCTGCCGCCCTTTGCCTTTGCATATTCTGCCGGTTCGGTAACAGGATTGGGAATTAATAAATCTTCTTTTCCATAAATAAATCCTTTTCGCTGAAAATTTGCAGGAGCAAAAGTTTCACTTAAATAAATGGCATCTTTGGGGCATGCCTCTTCGCACAGACCGCAAAATATGCAACGCAGCATGTTGATTTCATATTTGGCTGCATACTTTTCTTCCCTGTATAAATTTTCTTCGCCCGCTTTTCTTTCTGCCGCTTCCATCGTTATCGCTTCTGCCGGGCAAGCCACGGCGCACAATCCGCAGGCAGTGCAATTTTCCCTTCCCTGCTCATCCCGGTTCAGCACATGCAGCCCACGAAACACGGGACTGAATGGTCTTGTTTTTTCAGGATAGTTAATAGTGGGTTTCTTTTTAAAGATATGACTGAAAGTAATGCCCATGCCCTTCATAATGGCAGGCAGATACGATCGCTCCAGCAGGCTCATCGGCCTGCGGTCTACTTGTTTTGCCCTGGTGGTTAATGATTGCATTGAAATTATTTATCTAAAATTATTTTTATTTGCTGTTTTAATAACGGAAGATGGTTCCATTTCACTTCCCAAACAGACGTCCAGTCAACATGTCCATACTGATGAACATAAAAATTTCTTGCCGCCTTAATCTCACTCAATGAGATATGCCCCTCTGCATTTTTTAATTCCTCTGATATTTAACTTACCAGTTCGCCAATCATAATTAATCTCAGCAACACAGCATCCTTCACAACATTATTTTGGTAAAATTCATCTTCCGAAAGAGCTGTAGTGTAAGCATCAACAGCACCAATCATATCCAGTATTTCATGCAACAGCAATATGTCCCTGTCGTCAAAACTCATTTTTCAAAAATCAGGATTTTGTCCTTATTGATATAATCTTCAAAACGCTTTTTTAAAAAAGGGTGTTTATGCACGAAATCGACATTCTTTTTCATAATGCTTTGAACCTGCTCCCAGATGCCCGCCAGTTCAAAATAATTTGGTTTGCTGTTTTCGTCAAGTTCAATAAACAAATCTACGTCACTAGACTCTATTGCCTCGCCCCTTGCATAACTTCCAAAAAGAAAAACTCTTTTTACAGGCTTATTCCTGAAAAAGTCTGTTACCACAGTTTTAATATAATTTCTGCTCAATATCAATTGTGCAAATATATTTTTATTGCATTAAAAGTGCCATCCATTCTGCTTAAACAATATCAGCGCTCCTGTCATTAACATATTAAACAATGCCAGCGGTATTAAAATCTTCCAGCCCAGACGCATCAACTGATCATAACGGAAACGAGGCAGTGTCCACCTTACCCACATAAACAAAAAGAGGAAGAATGCAATTTTTGCAAACAGCATTCCTGCATGCAGTGCTGCCATCCAGTTTGTGCCCACTTTCTCCAGCAAATGTGCATCATTCAAAAACGGAATATCATAACCGCCAAAAAACAAACTTGTCATTACCGCACTGCTGATAAACATATTGATGTATTCGGCAAAGAGGTAAAAGCCCAGCTTCATGGAAGAATACTCTGTATGATAGCCGCCAATGAGTTCGTTTTCTGCTTCGGGCAAATCAAACGGAGTGCGGTTACATTCTGCAAACACACAAATTAAAAATATAAAAAAGCCCAGCGGCTGTTTGATGATATTCCAATAACCGTCCAGTTGCTGGTTTACCATTGTTTTCAGGCTAAGCGTTCCCGTTACCATCAATAGTGCAATTAGTGCAATGCCCATTGCCAGCTCGTAACTGATGATTTGAGAAGCCGCCCTCAATCCACCCATCAATGAGTATTTGTTGTTGCTGGCCCAGCTTCCAATCATGATGCCGTACACGCCCATGCTTACCACGCCAAACACATACAGGATGCCGATGTTTATATCTGCAATCTGCAGTGAAATATCCCTGTCAAAGAAATGCACCTTATCACCCCAGGGCACCACAGCACCCGTCATCATTGCGGTGAGCATTGCCAAACATGGGCCAAGAATGAATAAAAATTTGGATGAAAAATTTGGAATGATTTCTTCTTTAAAAAAAAGTTTCAACCCATCTGCCAGCGGCTGCAGCAAACCAAAAGGCCCTGCACGGTTGGGGCCACGCCTGTCCTGCAAAATGGCAGCGACTTTGCGTTCGGCAAATGTTGTGTACATGGCTACCACCAGCGAACTCATTACCACTACGGCAATGAGGATGAATTTTTCAAGAATTATTGCGGTATCTATTGAAAGAAGAATATTCATTCCTAATAATTATTATAAAGTATTGTTACTTTCCCTTTTAGTTCTGGCACATAAAATGTTGCCACTTCCCAAACCCTCTGCAAATCAATTCTAAAATATTCATGCACCAAAACATATCTTAGCCCCTGAATTTTCCTCCACTCTATTTCCGGATTTTTGATTTATAACCTCTGATATCTGATAACAGGCTTCACCAATCCAATTTGTACAGCTGTGTGCAAAATAAAGTTCTTATTGAATTCATCCTGGCTCACACCAGCTAAAGATTTTTCAATAAACTCACTATAATCAAGCACATGGCCAAGCCGCTCCTTATCTCCAATCTTACTTTTCATAAATCAAGGTCATGTCTTTTTGTATGTAAGGCCATAATCTTTTATTTACCCATCCATAACTCACCACATCCACTTTCTTATTTATTTTCTCGGCCAAATCCATGTGCCATACAAAATAATCAAGTCCAACATTTTTTGTATTGTCTACATCCACCATCACATCCACGTCACTTGTTTCATCTGCATCTCCCCTTGCATAGGAACCAAAAAGCCACACCTTATTAACAGGCTTTTGCCTGAAGTATTCTGTGATGATTTTTTTTATATCGTCTTTTTGTAAAATCATTTAGTGATTTCCGTTTTTACTAAACGTATCCGAATACGCCGGCCCGTTTATCTTGCTCAGTTCAACACCTGGTTTGTTCACTTCACTTTCATCATGAATATCCATCAGCAGTTTGGGCGCCCTTCCTCCCATCACTTCCTGGATGGTTTCTTTTGGCATAACCAGTCCTGGATAGTTTCCCTGTGAAATAACAGAGTGCCTGCTGATGGTTGTCAACCCTTCAATTGTCCAGTCGCCGGTTTTCTTTTTATCAAAACGGCAGGTGTTGCAAATCCATCCGGGCTTGCCATCAAAGCTCTGCACTTCGCCCCATTCATCTTTTCTTGCTGTGACACGGTACACTTCGTCACCTCTCAACCACAAAGTTGTTTTGCCGCAGCAACCCGGTGTTGTGCACTCACGGTGGGCATCAACCGGTTTTGTAAACCACACCCTGTTTTTAAACCGGAATGTTTTATCAGTCAAAGCTCCCACCGGGCAAACATCAATCATGTTGCCGCTGAAATCATTGTCAATGGCTTTGGAAATGTAGGTGGAAATTTCTGCATGTTCTCCACGGTCAAGAATGCCATGCGAACGTTTGTCAGTCAGCTGGTCGGCCACATAAGTGCAACGGTAACACAAGATGCAGCGTGTCATGTGCAATTGAATGTAAGGCCCGATGTCTTCCTTCTCAAAAGTCCTTCTTGGAAATTCATAGCGGGTGCCTTCCTTTCCATGCTCATAACCCAAATCCTGCAGATGACATTCACCTGCCTGGTCGCAGATGGGGCAATCCAGGGGATGGTTTAGCAATAAAAATTCCACCACACCTGCCCTTGCATCTTTTACTTTTTCGCTGGTGATGTTTTTTACAATCATACCATCCATTACAGTGGTGCGGCATGATGCCACCAGTTTTGGCATCGGCCTTGGGTCGGCAGTGGAGCCGGCAGCCACTTCCACCAAACAGGTACGGCATTTACCACCACTGCCTTGCAGCTTGCTGTAGTAACACATGGCAGGCGGTGTTACATCGCCACCGATGGTACGGGCAGCATTCAATATAGTTGTGCCAGGCGTAACATCAATGGTGATGTTGTCTATGGTAACTTTAAAAGTTGACGGCGGTACTGGTTTTATTTCGTCAGCCATTTATTAATGTGTTTATATCTGCTTCGTAATTTTTATCTTTCAAATGATGTAAAAATGATCTCATTTTTTTTATAGTTTCACAATCGGTTTTAACGATAGCGTTTACTAAAGCATTCAATTTTACATCATTTTCGTTATCTATGTCACTCTTAATTTCCTTCTTTAGCTTCTTAAAGCTTCTTGGATAACCAAAGTTTTCAATTGCCAAATTATTCTCATCCAAAATTTCAACAACCCAGTTTTCTAAAGGGGGATTAAGTTGAATTATGTAATGCTTTTCAGTTTTATGTTTAAGAAGGAGCAATTTATTTGCATCATATTTAATTTCACACTCCTTCAAATAATCTAATTCCTTCTTATCCTTATCAATAATTGCAACAGCAAATAAATTTTTCAGCCTGTCACTTTTTAAATCATTTGCCACATTATTACAGCCTTTCCTGTGCATCAGTCGATTATTAGTTTGCAACAATTTTTTTAAAAGAACTGTATCGAAAAAACATTCAGGCACAAAATGCTGCCACCAACTGCTTTCAAAATTACCCATGGGTTTCTTGTGGTATGAATTTATTAATATTCATGAAAAAATCATAGCCAAACTGGTAAGCCGCATCCTTATCAGCATCACTCATCTTATGTATAATAGTTTCTCCTGTTTCTTTTTTATAACTCACTATATAAATTGCTAAGTCATTTTGTTCAACGCCATCAATCAAGTCATTTAAAACAAAAGGGCTCTGAGTAGTAATAAAAAACTGATTATTATTTTCATCGTAAACTATATCCCCGGTAAATTTCGATATATAAGGTGGGAACATGTGTGCTTCAGGTTCCTCAAAAAGCAACACCGAATTTTTATTTGAAATAATAGCAGCTTTATGAAAAATCAACCTGCGTAATGTATCCGCTGACATAAAAAAAGGAACAGTAAAAATTTTACTATCGATGATTTTCAAAATTTTATACTCTTGGCTTCCTGAATCGTAGACAAAATTTAAATTATATTCTTTAAATAGATTAATTACTTCATCATTCAGTTCTGGTTTTGTTGAAATAATTTCAAAAATATTTTGCCCGTAAGGGTATTTTAATTTCCAAGCATCCTTTGAATCATATTGAATATCCTTTTTAAACTCGTATTTTAAGACAGGAATATCTTTATATTTTAATGCCAATGCAAAGTCAGTAGTAATTTCCTCGAAAATTCTTAAATTACCAGCACCGGCAAAATTTCCTATTTTAAAATTTGATTCATTCACATCAAAACTACCTTTTACCGAAATCTTACCTCTTGCATCTGATATTGAAATTACATCTGCCTTTTGAATTTCTTTATCAATTTCAGAAAAACCCGTCTTGAATCTGTCCAATTGAAAAGAGCCAGACAACCCATACTTTTGATAGGTTAATTTTACCCTGTAGTAGTCATTTAAAATAACTTCCGCAGCCTCATCAACATTCCCATCAAAAAACAAGGTTGGTGATTTGCCTATTCTTACAAAATCTGAATATAAATCAGAATCGTTGCTAATTGAAAAATTACTAATTGCCTCCAAAATATTGCTCTTCCCCACATTTGGATAACCAATAAAAACATTAATCTTCCTGCACCCTTCAATTTTTTGATGGCGGATAGATTTAAAGTTTTTAATTTCTATGGTTTCTATAAAACTCATTCCTTATTTAGCCATTCCGCTTGCCACGTTTGGCGAGGCAGGGTTCACTGATAATTTTAATAGTTTGGGATGAATCACCAAATCCATGTCTTCCATCGGTATGGCACCAAGCAAACACTGGTCTCCCATTACCATCGCCCCCACAAAACAAAGCCTGTCTTCAAATTCAACTTTCACCGGGCCGGAATAGGGCACCAATGAAACTGATCCATCTGCAAGGGTTACTTCACGTTTCTGCAATTCACTCAGTCCAAGCTGCAAAGCAATATGCGGTGGTATGCACAAATATGTTGCCCCGCTGTGAACCAGGCAGGTAGTGTCAATTGACCGCTGTTTTTCAACAACAGGGTTCGACAATTTGATATTTGCGTACACTAATCCCACAATAATTTTTTTTAAACACTAACCGGCACATGTATCTCATCTGCATAATGCGCCAGCCCATAATTCCTTTTCAAACATTCCTCCTGGTTCAGCACATGCCATTCAAACTCATCACGGAAATGACGGATAGCTGCTGCCACGGGCCATGCTGCTGCATCACCCAGCGGACAAATGGTGTTGCCTTCAATCTTGCGCTGAATGTCCCATAGCAAATCTATATCCTTCATTTCGCCTTTGCCATTTTCAATCTTCTTCAATATTCTTTCCATCCAGCCGGTGCCTTCACGGCAGGGGCTGCATTGTCCGCAGCTCTCATGATGATAAAATCTTGCCAGCGATAAAGTATGACGCACCACACACTGGTCTTCATCCAAAACGATAAAACCACCGCTGCCCATCATGCTGCCGGTTGCAAAACCGCCATCAGCAAGGCTTTCATAGTTCATCAGCCGCTTCTCTACTTTTGCAGTTGTCAATAATAAATTGGCAGGCAAAATTGGAACAGACGAACCGCCGGGAATACATGCTTTGAGTCTTTTTCCATTGGGAATGCCGCCGCACCATTCATCGCTGTAAATAAATTCCTCCACAGAAATGGTCATGTCAATTTCATACACACCAGGCTTATTGATATTGCCGCAGGCAGAAATCAATTTGGTGCCGGTGGATTTGCCAATGCCAATCTTTCCATATTCTTCGCCTCCATCATTGATGACGGGAACCACAGCAGCAATCGTCTCCACATTGTTCACCACCGTCGGTCTTTCCCATGCGCCTTTCACAGCAGGGAACGGCGGCTTGATTCTTGGGTTGCCACGCTTGCCTTCCAGAGATTCAATCAATGCAGTTTCTTCACCACAGATATAAGCGCCTGCGCCACGGTGTACATAAATCTCACAGTCAAACCCGCTGCCTAAAATATTCTTTCCAAGGAAACCATTTCGCTTTGCTTCTGCAATGGCCTCATCCAGTATGTCCGGAATCCATGCATATTCGCCACGGATATAAATATAACTAACGTTGCTGCCTAACGCATAAGAAGACACTATCATTCCTTCAATCAGTATATGCGGAATAAATTCCATCAGGTACCTGTCTTTGAAAGTGCCGGGTTCGCTTTCATCTGCATTCACCACCAGGTGACGTGGCACACCTTCGGGCTTTGCAATAAAACTCCATTTCAATCCCGCCGGAAAACCTGCACCGCCACGGCCTCTTAAGCCGCTCTTCTTCACTTCTTCCACAATTTCCGCCGGCTGCATCTTCAATGCTTTCTCCACGCTGCGGTAGCCACCTTCACGGCGGTACACTTCAAAGTTGCGGATGCCCGGAACGTTTGCGTTTGCTAATAATAATTTTTTACCCATACCCCTATCCCCTAAAGGGGGACGATTATGTTTTGTTATAACATTTTTGTTACGAACATTTATTCTTTATTCAACATCGTTGTGTCACTCACTTGTACAGCACACCAATATGCATCTTTGCCCACCTTATCTCCGGCCTAACCCTCCTTCTCCTTTCCCGGAAGGAAGGGAGCGGTGCAGCATACCATCATCAAACATTTTATCTTCCACATCTTCATCTGTTCTTTAATCAACAACGAAGCCCACACCCTGCTAAAATAAAAACTGCTTTTGATTCGCAGGCTCTAAAGTTCCTCCTTCAGGGGGCGGAGGGGGTTTTCACCGCCTGCCTTGCAAACAACACCCATCTTTTTGTTTTCTTCACCCACACTTCGAGCACACGGAGTTTTAGATTCATTGCATTTCCATTCATGCTTACATTCAGTTCTGCTTTAAACCGCACATTCGCCATATTGCCATTCATGATCACCACCATGCTGTCTTCAGCAAAACGCTGATAAGCTGAAACGCCTTTTTCCAAATGCTCAATCAGTTCCTTTTTGTTTTCCACCCAGCCATTGCTGTGGCCATAGCTTAGCGCCTTGTCAGTCTGCTGATTGATTGAAACTGTATTTTTATTTACCAGTGCCTGGTGAAACTCTTTTACAGTTGTCATCAGTTTTTCTTCTGCTGTCTGTTGTGCAAATGAAGCAACAGCAAAGAAGAAAAATAATATTGTAACAAAGAACTTCATTTATTCAATCCTGCCATCATCATCCGCATCGGGTGCAATGTTCTTGTAAAAGGATTCAACACCAATCCAAGAGATTCTAATGTTGTTGCACCCAGCAAAGGTTCATCTCCTTCTTCTC
>JAYWIB010000133.1:0-16853 GCA_043789265.1 Chitinophagaceae bacterium | reverse complement strand
GAAGTAGACAGCCTGATGCGTAAAAAATTTGTAGTGGTATCCCTGTATGTGGATGAAAAAACAAAACTTTCATCTACCGAACAGACAGTTTTTACAACAGCCAGCGGCAATCAAAAAAATATTATTACCGAAGGAGACAGGTGGGCCACTTTTCAAACAGAAAATTTTGGAGCAGCATCCCAGCCGCAGTATGCTATTGTAAATGCAGATGAAATTGCATTAACCAAAACAAAATTTTATACACCAGCGCCTGCAGATTTTGCTGAATGGCTCAGGTGTGGCCTGGATGCTTTTGAAAAAGCACCGAACAAATAGGAAAAAGTTTTCCGGTAAAAATTATTAAACCCTCCATTGGAGGGTTTAATACTTGGGGGTTACAAATAATGTTTAGTGTTTTACTGCGTAAATTTTTTATCAATAATTATAAAGCAATTTGTTTTTCAGTCATCATTTTACGCAGGTTAATAAGTCCATAACGCATGCGCCCGAGTGCGGTGTTAATGCTGCATTTGGTAAGGTCTGCAATTTCTTTAAAACTTAAATCAGCATAGTGGCGCATGATGATTACTTCACGCTGATCTTCCGGAAGCATATCCAGCATTTTACGAACCCTGTCGTGGCTCTGGCTTTGCATCATTTTTTGTTCCGCACTTGGTTCAGAAAAATTAAGCACTTCAAAAATGTCTCTGTCATCGCTGGTTTTAATACTTGGGCTGCGTTTTACTTTTCTAAAATGATCCACACACATATTGTGTGCAATACGCAGCGCCCATGGCAAAAATTTTCCTTCATCTGTATACCGTCCGCCTTTCAGCGTATCAATAATACGGATAAACACATCCTGGAAAAGATCTTCAGCCAGATACTTGTCTTTTACCAGCAGGTAAATTGAAGTGTAAATTTTGTCTTTGTAACGGGTTACAAGGGTTGAGAGGGCTTCAGTGTTTCCATCCATGTAAAGGTGTACTAACTGTTGGTCGGTCTGATTTGTCAGGCATTTCATGATTTCTACGGTTTTTGGTTTATGATAGATTTGGATAAAACCAATAAACAAAAAATGAGGAATTTTTAAGCGTAGAAGTCTAATAGATAGGCTTTGTGGCTTTTCACTTTTTAAATATTGGAATGTGAAAATAGGATTAATTTTTAAACCACCAAATATTTTTTTAACTTTTTTTTGAAAAGAAATATTGCCCTTTGCACAATAAAAATCAAACTTACATTTTCACATTTTTTTGTAAACGTCTTATTAAGTATTTCACAAAAAGCTGTGCTTACATGCAATGGGTTAATTTTGCAACTACTACAATGGAAACAACAACAACAGAAAAAAAGAAAATTCCGGTGAAGGCAAAACAGCCGGATGGCATACTGATAAAAGGCGCCAGGGTACATAATTTAAAAGATGTAACGGTAACCATACCACGAAATAAACTGGTGGTTGTAACCGGTGTTTCAGGTTCAGGTAAATCTTCTCTTACGATAGATACTCTATTTGCCGAAGGCCAGCGCAGGTATGCTGAAAGCCTCAGTGCCTATGCCCGGCAGTTTATGCAGCGCATGAATAAGCCGGACGTAGATTATATAAAAGGTTTGTGTCCTGCCATTGCCATTGAGCAAAAAGTTATTACCCGTACACCCCGCAGTACTGTAGGCAGTATGACGGAGATTTATGATTACCTGCGGCTGCTGTTTGCCCGTGCAGGCAAAACCATTTCACCCGTCAGCGGCAGGGAGGTAAAAAAAGATGATGTGGCGGATGTGCTTAAGGCAATGGAAAGTTTGCAGGCGGGAGATAAGGTGATGATACTGGTTCCTTTTAAACAGCATGCTAAAAGAAATACAAAGGAAGAGCTGGAAATTTTACTGCAAAAAGGTTTTTCAAGAATGGCCGTACCGAATGTGGCCAATGGAAATATACTGGAACCAAAACGTATAGAAGAGCTGCTGGAAAATACAAGCGTAAAACTGCCTGCTAAATCGTATTTGCTGGTGGACCGGTTGCTGGTAAAAAATTTTGATGAAGATGATCGTCACCGAATAAACGATTCCATCGGTACGGCGTTTTATGAAGGCGAGGGAGAACTGATACTGGAAATAAATGACAGCAAGAAATTGCACTTCAGCAATAAGTTTGAGTTGGATGGAATTCAGTTTGAAGAACCGGTGCCTAATTTATTTTCTTTTAATAATCCGTTTGGTGCATGCCCCACTTGTGAAGGTTTTTCGCAGGTGCTGGGGATAGATGCCGACCTGGTGATACCCAACAAACAGTTAAGTGTATACGAAGCTGCAGTAGCTCCGTGGAAAGGCGAAAAGCTGGGATGGTGGAGAGAGCAGTTTATTAAAGCGGCAAAAAATTTTGATTTCCCGGTACACAAGTCCATCATTGATTTAACTGATGAGCAGTTGCGTATTTTATGGGAAGGCAACGTATATGCAAATGGCATCAATGATTTTTTTAAAGAGGTGGAGCAAAATTTATACAAGGTGCAGTACCGTGTGTTGCTTAGCCGCTATCGGGGGCGAACCCTTTGCCCTGATTGTAAAGGCTACCGCCTTCGGCAGGAAGCACAGTATGTAAAAATAGGCGGTATGCACATTGGTGAGTTGTGTAACATGCCGGTAAAAGATTTGCAAACTTGGTTTGATAAACTCCAATTGAATGCATACGACCGCACAGTTGCAAAAAGAATTCTTACAGAAATTCATCACCGCATAAAAACATTGATGGATGTGGGGCTTGGTTACCTTACATTAAACAGGCTTGCCAATTCACTAAGCGGCGGCGAAAGTCAGCGCATACAGCTTACACGGAGCCTGGGCAGCAACCTTACAAATTCCTTATACATACTGGATGAACCATCTATCGGATTACACAGCCGTGATACAGAAAGATTGATTCGTGTATTAAAAGAATTGCGTGACCTGGGCAATACAGTAGTAGTGGTGGAGCATGACGAGATGATGATGCGGCAGGCCGATTATATTATTGACATGGGTCCATATGCAAGCCACTTGGGCGGAGAAGTGGTGGCGCAGGGTAATTATAATGAACTGATTGCTGATGAAAAAAGCCTTACAGGAAAATATCTGAAAGGCACCCTGCAGATCGAACCGCCAAAGCAGGTACGCAAATGGAATAAAAGCATTGTGGTGGAAGGTGCCAGGCAAAATAATTTAAAGAATATAAAAGTAGAATTTCCATTGAATATATTGTGTGTGGTGAGTGGCGTAAGCGGCAGCGGCAAAACTACTTTAGTAAAACAAATCGTATATCCTGCCCTGCAAAAAATAAAAGGCGAGGGTACCGATAAAGCAGGTTTGCATAAATCACTAACGGGAGACATAGACGCTTTTGGATCCGTTGAAATGGTGGATCAAAATCCTATAGGCAAATCGTCCAGGAGTAATCCCGTTACTTATATAAAAGCTTATGACGAAATAAGAGAGCTGTACAGCAAACAGCCTTTAAGTAAAATACGTGGCTTTCAGCCTAAGCATTTTTCTTTTAATGTAGATGGTGGCCGCTGCGATGCCTGCAAGGGCGAAGGAGAGCAAATAGTAGAGATGCAATTTTTGGCCGACGTACATCTTACCTGCGAAGTATGCGCCGGTAAAAAATTTAAAGAAGAAGTGCTGGAAGTAACATACAACAGCAAAAGCATTCACGATGTACTGGAGATGAGTGTGGATGAAGCCATTGAATTTTTCAGGGATGAAAAAGAGGTGGCAAAAAAAATACAGCCGCTTACAAATGTTGGCCTCGGCTATGTAAAGCTGGGTCAATCCAGCAATGCCTTATCAGGCGGAGAAGCACAGCGGGTAAAGCTGGCATCGTTCCTGGGCAAAGGAAAATCGCAGGAGCCTGTTCTTTTTATTTTTGACGAACCTACCACCGGTCTTCATTTTCACGACATAAAAAAACTGCTGGCTTCTTTCAATGCATTGATAGAGCAGGGCCACAGTATACTGGTGATAGAGCACAATACCGATGTAATAAAATCTGCCGACTGGGTAATAGACCTTGGGCCGGAAGCAGGTGATGAGGGCGGACAGTTGGTGTTTGCAGGTAAGCCCGCCGAATTAAAAAATTGTAAGCAAAGCCATACCGGAAAATTTTTATAAAATTTTCTTATCCTTAGGTTTCTTTTTGTTGTTAAACAGCAGGTACTTTGAAGTTTCATAAAAGGCTTCCGAAAATTTATTCATGGCATTTTTCACACTGTCAAGGTAAGGGGAGGGTACCGGCCGATCGTTGTTTACTACAGACGATATATCTGTAATACCGGTTTTAATATTTTTTATGTAATAAAAACTGCTGTTTACAATGCCAATTGTTTTTGCATCATGATCAATAATAAAAGCATAATCTTTTGCACGGAAGCTGCTGTCAAATAAATTTTTACCCATCGCATTGCTGCGGTAAGGCGCTTTAATTACATGTGCCACACTTGGCATTATATCCAGTTGCGAACAAACGGTATGTACCTGCTGCGGCTGAAGAAACTTTGGCGCATAAAACAACAGCGGTACATGTTCATTGTTCATATTTTTTTGTGTCCATGCGGCGGGATACATCGCTGTAGAATTTCCGGGAATACCATGATCTCCCACAAAAACAAAAATGGTATTTTCAAAATACTGTTCTTTTTGTGCCGCTGCAAAAAATTGCTGATAGCAAAAATCGGTGTAGCGAAAAGCGTTCAGTTGTTCTATACTGTTAAAGCCATATTTTTCTAAACTGTCTTTAGGATAATTTACTTTTTTAAATACGCCCAAATCATGCGCCGGTATGGTGTATGGGGGATGATTGTCTGCTGTTTGAATTACAGCAAAAAATGGTTTGCTATTTTGTGCAAGAATGTGATTGGCTTCTAAAAAAAGATTTTTATCATCAATGCCCCATACATCTACTTTTTTTGCTTTAAAATTTTCCTGGCTGTAAATACGCAGGCTGTCAATATTATTCAGCAGCATGCCTTTAATGTTGGCCCATGTAGGGTCGCCGCCTAAAAAATAAAATTTATCATAGCCTTTTAAATCATTCATTATAATGTGCTGATCCACCACCTCCGGGTTGCGGCTTGCAGTGCGGTTGTTATCTCCCAATACATCCGGAATGGCTGTAACGGTGGCCCATACACCACGGGCTGTAGGATATGAGGGCGTAAAACAGCGATCAAAAAAAACACCGCCTGCACACAGCGAATTAAAAAATGGCGTGGTATTAAATGGATTGCCGCTCATGCTGCTTTTGTACATGCTGAAGCTTTCGCATATTACCAGCACCACATTTAATTTTGTTCCATTGTTTTTATAAAAATAATTTCTTTCAAAATTCAGCTTTGTGCTGTCAGGATTGGGTACGCCCAATACATCCGCCATCAGCGGATAATATTCTTTTACTTTATTTATATCCGGCCCGGTATTGCGATAATTGAGTGTGCTGAAAAAACTTTGAAAAGGATTCAGCGAAAGGTTTGCTTTAAAACTGTCATTCAGCGTAAAAGCATCGCTCCAGCGTAGATTAAACTGCCCAAACTTTCCAAAAATTCCCATAGCAAAAAATAGGAAGAAAACAATATACCAGCCAACTCTTTTTCGTTTATCCGGTGAATAGTGGGTTTGGTAACTCATCAGGTTTTGCCTTAACCCCACTGCTGCAATAATGCTTATTAAAATAATGGCTGCAAACACACGTGCCACCGGGTAAGTTTGCCAAACCATGTCACGGGAAATTTGTGCATCAGTTATATAGCTCAATATAGAAGCATTCAGCCGCTGCTGCAGGTAATCGTAATAATAATAATCCACAGCATAAAAAAGCAGTATCATAATAAAAAGTACAGTGAGCAGAACATTCCAGATTTTTTGCGCTTTAAAATTTTTAAAAGGATTTATCCAGGGTATGGCACATAGCAGCAGCATGGCCACCGCCAGCATGCATGTAAACTTAAGATCGAACCGCAGCCCCATCAGCATTGCCGAGCCGGAAAGGGGCTTCCCTGAAGGATTGTAACGTATAAAAAATGCAATGCGAAAGCAGGTCATCACCAAAAGAAATATCAGTAAAACTGATACAATCCAGCGAAGTAATTTTGGAATCCGGTTCAGGAATAACATAGAATTAAATTAGCAGGCGGCAAATATAGATTAATTATTTTTGGACGAAATAGCTGCTAGCAATGCAAACAGTTTTGGAATGGGACAGGTATTTATTAAAGCTGATAAACAGCCAATGGCACAATACTTTTTTTGATGCGGTATTACCGTATGTACGCATTGCAGAATTTTGGATGCCGTTTTATTTCTTCCTCCTGTTGTATGGCCTGATGAATTATAAACTTGCCGGGCTTCGCTGGTTTGGCTTTGCCATACTTACAGTCATTCTTACAAATTATATCAGCAGCGATCTTATTAAAGAACATATCTGGCGGATACGCCCGTGCAACAATCCGGCATTGGCCGACTGGTTGCGAACACCTTCTCTAAAGTATCGTCCGCAAAGCAGCAGTTTTACCTCTTCACATGCGGCCAATCATTTTGGGCTGGCAATGTTTTTGTACCATACAGCAAAAAAAGTGTTGGGCAAATGGGCTTACCTTTTTTTCGTGTGGGCGTTTATGATAGGCTATGCTCAGGTATACGTGGGTGTACACTATCCAATTGATATTTTAGGGGGCTCAGCAGTGGGTTTGGCTGCAGGGTATACAACTGCTTCTCTTTTTAATAAATATAAAGACGCAAGGGTACGGGCAAAAAAAGCCCCAGGAAAGGATTAGTTGCCAAAAACGCAAATCAGGCAAACACACATTTAAATTAGATTGTAGATATTTGCGGCAGAACTGCCGCCATTTAACCGCAGCAGGTTTTAAAAAAACATGACTCAAATTATTATTTTACTTATACTTGTTGTTATTAACGGTCTTTTTGTGATGAGTGAAATTGCGCTGGTAAGTGCAAGAAAAAGCCGCCTGGAAACAATGAGTAACAAGGGCGACCTGAAAGCCAGGGCAGCCCTGGACTTAGCAGAAAATCCTGAGAAATTTTTATCTACTGCACAAATAGGAATTACGCTGATTTCAATTTTAACGGGTGTATACTCCGGCGATAAATTTAGTAAAAATCTGGAGCCTTTTGTAGCTCAGTTTTCGTACCTGAAGCCATATGCATCCACGCTTTCTACAGTATTGGTAGTAGTGCTGGTTACTTTTCTTTCTATTATATTAGGCGAACTGGTTCCTAAAAGAATGGGCATGCTGCGTGCCGAAAAAATTGCTCGGCTGGTGGCAGCACCTATGAATATTTTATCTGCCATTGCGTATCCAATCGTATGGCTGCTTAATAATCTCAGCAATATTATTTTTAAATTATTTAACATTAAGCCTGCCAGCGACAGCGCCGTTACAGAAGAAGAAATAAAAGCAATGATTTCCGAAGGCAGTGAACATGGTACCATCGAAGAAGAAGAGAAAGAAATTATAGAAAGGGTGTTCCACCTCGGCGATCGAAAAATTACTGCGCTGATGACCCACCGTACAGAAATACTTTGGTTTGATTTGGAGGATACCGTTCAGACAATTATTGACAAGGCTGGCGATATTATCTATTCCACTTATCCTGTATGTGATAAAACTGTGGATGATATAAAAGGGATTATCTACATCAAAGAATTATTAAAGGCAGATGAATCCACCAAACTTTCCACGCTGGTAAAGCCCGCCCTTTTTGTACCGGAAAATAATACGCCTTACCAATTGCTCGAAAAAATAAAAACTACCAAAATTCATAGCTGCTTTATTGTAAATGAGTATGGAACCCTCGAAGGCATGATAACATTGAATGATATTCTTGAAGCCATTGTGGGTGATGTACCCCAAAGCGGGCAGGAAGAATATGAGATCACTGAACGACACGATGGTACTTACCTGGTAGACGGGCAGGTAACTTTTTACGACTTCCTCAGCCGCTTTGAAAAAACCGAATGGATGAATGAGGCCGAACACCAGTTTGATACAATGGCAGGTTTTGTATTACATGAGCTGGAACGCATACCGGTAACCGGCGATACTTTTAACTGGCGGGAATTTAATTTTGAAATAATAGATATGGATGGACAAAGAATTGATAAACTGCTGGTAAAATTACCTGAAGGATTAAAAGAAGAAATAGAAGAAAATGAATGAGACTAAGGATTAAAATAAACCCCGGTAAAAGTTTTTTGCCGGGGTTTTTGTTTAAAACAAGAAATGAAAAACTACGCTTCTTCTTCCTCTTCTTCTCCGCCGGAAGCCATTACAGCACCTGGTGTTACTTCAGTAAGCTTTTCATCTGCGGCTTTCTCTTCTTCCAGTGTTTGCTCTAATAATTGTTGTGCTTCATCAAAACCAAGCATGCCTGCAAATGTTGCCAGCGTACCATAGGTAGCAATTTCATAGTGTTCTACTTTTTGTCCGGCTGCGATGATGCCTGCATCCCTCATGGCGCCTTTATCAGTTTCCTGCATAATGCCTTCTGCTTCTTTTAACAAGCCCTCCATGGCATCACATTTTTTAGCAGCAACCTTAGCACCTACACTGTTAAATACGTCTTCCAGTCTGGTTACCTGTTGCTTGGTTTCTTCCAGATGATTGGTAATTGCATCTGCCAGTTCAGGATTCGTGGCATTTTTAATCATCTTTGGTAAGGCTTTAACCAATGCTTTTTCAGCCCAATAAATGTCTTTCAGGCAGTCTACAAAAAATTCGTGCAAGCCTTCAGGAGCATTGCTTTCTTCAGTCATTTGTGGCATTTTGCCATTTGTTTTTTCTGTTGTTTTTTTTTCACTTTTCATTGCTGTTGTTTTTTTATGTGAATGATTAATTATGTATGTCTGATTTTTTTAAACATACTTTTTTGTTATGCCGCTAATTTGGAGCCAGCACTGAATAATGTTGTTCATTTTATTGCAAAACCAATACAGTGCTGTATTTCAGTAAATCCGTTTCAATAAATGCGATACGTGCTTATTTTTTTTGTGGAATAAAATGCACATTGTAAAAATTATTTGCGTCAGCCATTACTATGTTTTATTCCCCAAATTTTATGTCATCCATTTACAATTTCTCCACCGTTGGGATGGATAACCTGTCCTGTGATGTAAGAAGCGTCACTGCTTGCCAGAAATAAAAATGACGGAGCCACTTCTGCAGGTTCACCCGCTCTTTTCATAGGCACATCGCTGCCGTGCTGTGCTACTTTTTCAGCGTCAAAGGTGGAAGCTATCAAAGGCGTCCAGATAGGACCCGGTGCCACTGCATTTACCCTTATACCTTTTTCTACCAGGGCGGCAGAGAGGCTTCTTGTAAAAGAAACGATGGCTCCTTTTGTGGATGCATAATCTATCAGGGTGGCGCTGCCCCGATATGCTGTAACAGAAGTAGTATTAATAATACAGGCTCCTTTATCCATAAATTTTAAAGCTGCTTTGGTAAGCCAAAACATAGAGAAGATATTAGTGGAAAAAGTTTTTATCAATTGTGCAGTGGTAATGTCTTCCAGGCTTTTGCTTTCATAGTGTATGGCAGCATTGTTTACAAGAATGTCTATTTTCCCAAACTGCTTTGCCGCTTTGTTAATGGCGCTGTAGCAATATTTTTCATTGGAAATATCACCGGCCACCAGCATGCATTGTCTAAGATATTTTTTTTCTATTTCTTTTTTCACTGTTTCCGCATCCGTATGTTCATTTAAATACAGGATGACGATATCGGCGCCCTCTTTAGCAAACAGCAATGCTACAGCTTTACCAATACCACTGTCGCCCCCTGTTATCAGCGCCACTTTTCCTTTTAACTTTCCTGCAGCTTCCCCGGGTAGTGGTGCAGTATCAGGCACAGGCTGCATTTTAGATTCAAGCCCCGGCCTGCTTTGCTGCTGAGGCTTACGAAGATTTTTTTTGGGGTTAGCTTTTTGCATAGTATAAATGTCTTTTCAAATAATTGTATAGAAAGTTTTATGCCTTTTTTTTAAGCTGATAAATATGATTACAACTGACTTTTTTGAGGAATGAATTCTACAATGATTTTTTTTAATGCGGCGCAAAATGGTACAGGCTTTGTTTAATGTAAGCGAATAATTACAGCTCATTTTATTGTATTAATTCTGTACCTGTATGCAAACAAAAATTGAATGGCAAAAAATTACCGGCAGCAGTATTTCAATACTCTCCTCCATGCTTCATAAAACAAAAGCATCTTTATACTCCATTCCGGAAAAACATCCTTCTTTGCATTCGTTACTGATGCTGTTTATTTCCCGTTAAGTATTTCACTGATATTTTACCTGACAGTTGCTGCAGAAAAAACTGCGTCGTTTGGTTTTGCCAGTGGCTTTATTAATAAGGGGAATGTGGCACCGGTTGCATATCTTTTTTGTATGGGCCAGCAAGTGCTGCTTTAATTCATTTGCTTTTTTCCATTTTAAAAAATCAAAACTGTACAGCCGGGTCTGTTTTAGCAGGGCTGATAATTTTAAGGCCGGTATACTGCCCACTGTTGTTTCCGGATGAATGCCCGTTCTGTATAAAACTTCATTCTTAATGATGTTGCCCACTCCGGCAAAAATATTTTGATCCAGTAAGGCATCGCAGATTAAAGTATCAGGCACCAACTTTAGTTTTTGTATGGCTTTTCGTGCATTCCATTTATCATTCATAACATCTGCCCGCCAGTCATAAACTTTAACCAAATCATCTTCAATTAGCTTAACAAAACATGTGTAGAAGTAGAGAACCCCTTTTTTAAATTGAAGCTGGAGCCGCAGGCTTCGGGCTGGCTTCGTTTGTTCGTTCACACTGTAAGATCCAAATAATAAAAAATGAATTCTTACAGTGATGTCAGGCGTACTTAACAAAAAGTGTTTGCCAAAACTTTTAATGGCTGCTATTTTTTTGCCGGTTAATTTACCAAAATCAATTTTTGCGTTCCCCAAAGCAGCCACAATTTTTTTACCTTCAAAAGGTGCAACCAGTTCTTTCAGCATTACTATGGAAGGTCCTTCTGGCATTCACTCATGTTTGTAAGCTGAAGTTTTTTTAAAAATTTATACAACATTTGCGGATGCTGTTTTTTTAGTGCCAGCAATTTTTATCAGCTCCAGTTCAGTAATAAAACTTTCGATGGCATCATTCACCCAGGGAAGTTTAATGCCTTTTACAGAGGAGAGTGTTGCATGTACAGGCCGGGTTGCAGTCCATTGCATTTCGCTGCCGCTTACCGGAACTATTAAATCTGAACTCAGTCCTGCATGCCGGGCAATTTCTACAGCAAACTGGTACCAGGATACACAGCCAGAGCAGCTTAAATGATACAATCCTTTTTCTTCATCAATCAGCATATCAAGCGCCTGGTTTACCAAATGCGGCACATAGGTCGGTGAAATAAAAATATCGAACGCTGCTTTAAACTGCAAGCCAGTGGATAATGATTCAAGTACCTGTACGGCAAAATTATATTTATCCCAAGGGCTAAAGAAAGCACTGGTGCGTATTATCAGCACATCAGGATTTACTTCAGAGGTAATGGTTTCCATAATAAATTTACTGCGGCCATATACATTCAGTGGCCTGGGCTTATCCAGCTCTGTATAATTTTTTTGTGCTGCTCCGTCAAAAACCTGGTCGCTTGAAAAAAGCATTAACTGAATATTTTTTTCACCACAAAGTTTTGCCATCATCAATGGAGCCGTAGTATTGGCGGCAAAACATTTCTCTTCATTTTTTTCAGCCTCATCAATATTTACCATGCCCGCTGTATTTATTACAGCCCAGGGCTGAATGCGGCTGAGTAAATTTTCAAATTGTACTTTATCTGTTATGTCTGCATCTTCCCTGCCCACCAGCAGGCAGGGAATATTTCTTTGCACACATAATTTGGCAAAAGCATTTCCCAGGGTACCCGTTTTGCCTGTTATCAGCAGCGGTTTTTCAGTATTCATACCGGCAATAAATTTTTTTATAGACTGTTTTTTCCACCAGCCGGGCTGTACGCACAGGTGATGATCAGTTTGTGAAGAAGTAGCCAGCGATTTAATAAATTTATACAGTGCGCCTGTATGCAACTGCCCGTTTCTTACAGCAAATACGCCCGGTTCATAATTCATTCTTTTATCGGTAAGCAATTTATCCCATCCATACGCCCCGGTAAGCGCCCACACAGTAAGTGCCTGTACAGGTATGCCTTCTTCTTTTAATTCATGCAAATTTTTCCAGCAGTCATGCACCCATCTTATCTGTTCTTCTTTGGTACAGTGCAGGTGACACTCAGTAACGGCAACGGGTAGCCCAAAGCGCTGCCATGCTTCAGTAAGCAGTACTTTTAATCCTGAAGGGAAGTTGTGCTGTACACGGATGGCTTCCATGTCTGCATATTGCTGCAGTTCGTTTCCGCCATGCAAATGTTTGGGATAAAGATGCAGTCTGTCATCAAGAAATCTTTCGGAAGTAATGTAATAATTGGCGCCAAAAACGTCTGGAGGGCAGGGGTTATCTATAAAAAAATGCAGCTTGCTTTTATCAATACCAAGCCGTATAAAATATTTATACATCATAGTATGCGGCAGCAATCTGCCGCATAAAATATCGAACGTAAGCCAGCGGCGTTCGTTTTCAAACGATGCCTGAAATTTTAATGCCGGCGTGCTGTATGTTTTAGAAAGATCTTCCGTCTGTACCAGTTGTACATGCGGATTAATTTTTTTTATTTCCTTCATGCACAGCACAGTGGCTTTTAATTGGTTCAGCAGCATTTTTGCAAAACTGATATCATTGCAGTGATGCGGATACCAATGGCCATACAGCCCGCTGAACCTTGCAGTAGTTAATGGTTCATTTATTGGAGTGTAATACTGCAGCCAGGGAAATGCAGCAGCCACTTTGCCTGCATATGCTGCCAGCAATTCCGGAAAATTATCATCCATTAAACTGGTAAATGAAGGGCCGCTGCCATGATGGAGCAGTCCGGCAATGGGCGTAATATCTAATTGCTTTAGTTTATCTAATTTACCTGAAACCCAGCTCCAGTCAATATTTGTTGACAATGTTTGCTGATGGGTTTCCCACAATATGGGAAACCGCAATCTTTTAATACCCAGCGTTGCAATCTTATCAATATCATCTGCCCTGTTGTAAAAACCAGAATAAGATAATTGGTCATTGTATTTATCCTTAACCCTGTTTATTGTACATTCAATTCCACCCCAAATTTCTATGTCTCCGGATTTTTGTCTTTCCATAATAACTGATTTAAAACTCCAAATCATTATTTAAAAAACAAATGGAAACTTTCAATAGATGACTGTTGAAAATTTCCATTTGCAATGTACTGCCGACCCGGTATAAAACTTATTTTTTTACAATTGCTTTGGCCGAATCTAAATGCTTTTGCAGCACGGGCAATGTTTTACGTGCAAACATTGCATAGGATGAATCTTTCAAATTACCAGATGCTTTTTTAAAATCCATTATGTCTTTAACGTGATCTTTTACCATCATGTCCATGTATGCTTTGTCGAAAGACGCACCTGATTTATTTTTCAGCATATCTATATGCCCCTGGTGTTCGGGCATCATGGCAGTTGATACGGTTATTCCGTTTCTGCCTGCCATGCTTCTCAAATCATTCAACGCTGCAGAATGGTCATTCACCAGCATTTGGCCATAACTTTTTACTCGGTCACTTTGGGCATTGCTGGCAGCAAGTTTCCCCATTTCTACTTCCATCATACCGCCGCCATTTGCTTTTTGTACAAACTGTACCACATCCCTGTCAGTAACTACAGTGGCAGTACCTGTGTTATTATTGTTGTTGGCAGATGTGGAGTTGCCCATTGAATCTGTCATTGCAGCGGTACCTGAATGCGAACTGCCGGTGTCCCTGTACGCATTGGACGAATCACCGCTTACAGTGGTAGCATCGGTTTGTGTGGAGTTATTGTCATCGCTGTTGCTGCAACTGAATAAAAAAATTGCTGTAAATAATACAGCACTCAAAGTAAGTGTCTTCATAAAATTTAGTTTGTTTTTAATGATTTATTTTATACGAATCAAACAAAACATACGCCACACTTTTTTAAAATAATTTTTTGTTCCATTTAATTTTTTGTTGTAATCAGTCTGTAGAAAAATTTGCTCAAACAATTTTATTATCCCATAAATTATTGGCTAAAATAATGGACTTCAGTTTGCTTGGTATAGTGCAACATTTTACCTGATAAATAAGACCATATGTCTGGAATGAAATTTATGTTTGCTACAGGAATCGAGAACAGCAATCCTACTATTGTTTTGCCTAATGGAAAAAAGTTCAGGGTGGATGAATTAGAAAAAACAGGTCACTATACTCATTGGGAAAAAGATTTTGCCTTGTTAAAAGAGATGGGTATTGAATACCTCAGGTATGGTCCGCCGTATTATACCACACATGCTGCACCTGGCATATACAACTGGGATTTTGCGGATGCTACTTTTGCAAAATTAAAAGAGCTGGATATTACGCCCATTGTAGACTTGTGTCACTTTGGTGTGCCGGACTGGCTCGAAAATTTTCAGAATCCTGATTTTGTTTTTCACTTTGCAGAATATGCACAGGCTTTTACAAAGCGCTATCCGCATTTATATTTATATACACCCATTAATGAAATTTTTATTACCGCCATGTTTTCTGCACAATATGGATGGTGGAATGAATGCCTTAGATCGGATGCCGCATATGTAACGGCCCTTAAACATTTGTGTAAAGCAAATGTGCTGGCGATGCATGGTATATTGGATGTACAGCCCGAAGCCGTATTCATTCAAAGCGAATCTTCGGAATATTTTCATGCACTGGATCCGGATGCATCACCCCTTGCCCGTTTTTTAAATCAAAAAAGATTTTTATCGCTGGATCTTACCTATGGTTACCCCATCAATGTTAGCATGTATGAATACTTGTTATCAAATGGTATGTCTGCATCAGAATACAAATGGTTTACACAAAACCAGGTAAAGGCAAGGTGTATAATGGGAAATGATTATTATGTAACCAACGAACACATTGTACATCCGGACGGCCATACCCAGGCAGCAGGAGAAATATTTGGCTACTATGTAATTACATCACAGTATTACCAGCGTTATAAATTGCCGATTATGCATACTGAAACAAATATTAAAATGCCTGCCTGCCGGGAATGGCTGCTAAAGCAATGGGCCAATGTACACCGGCTAAAGAATGATGGTATACCAGTGGTGGGGTTTACGTGGTACAGCCTGCTCCATCAGGTAGACTGGGATTCGGCACTGCGTAACAATGATGGTATTATAAATGAATTAGGATTGTATGATTTAAACAGAGAAATAATGCCCGTTGGAATAGCGTATAAAAAGTTAATAGCGCAATGGAAAGACATTATATCTGAGGAAAGTTATGGATTGGCTTTCCAAAACCGTTAATAAATTATCGGGTGAATACTACATGTTCTTTAATAATATCTGCGGTGAAAAAAGAAAAAAGTACTTCAGCATTATAAATGCTGTTTTCCTCGTCCGATATTTCCTTAAGGAATTTTTTAGCTGATGGTAATTCGATAAATGGTGATATGAATTCTTTAGTAATGTTCAGCAATTGTTCTGACTTTTCTATAATGATATTTTTATTAGTCATAATAGTCTTTTGTTTTTTAAAAAAAGGGCAAAAATTCAACCAGAATAATAGGCAGCAAAATTGCATTGATAGACTGCCTTTTATGTGAAACATTTTATTAATGATTGTTTGTGCAAACATCAGTTTGAGGAAAACCTTCTACATGCACCTCCGCAACTTTGATTTTGTTTCAAAAAAATATGATGGAAGAAGGTTGGCATAAAAATAGAATATTCATTTGTGCTTTTTCCTCAAAGATATTTTCAACATTTAAATTTTTTTTTCTATGGATCTAATTTGTTTCAGTCACTTAAGATGGAATTTTGTATACCAGCGCCCGCAGCATCTGTTATCCCGCTTTGCTAAAACATACAGAGTTTTTTATGTAGAAGAACCTGTTTATGAAAACGATGTTAAACATCATCTTCAATTTAAAAAAGCACAGAACAACCTATGGGTAGTTACCCCTGTACTACAGCCGGGTTTATCAATAAAAGAAAGCAATGCTGTTCAGCATAAATTATTGAAAGAGATGTTTGAAGAATATAATCTTAATCTCAATATATTCTGGTACTATACACCAATGGCACTTGCATTTACAAATAATTTTACGCCCGAAATGTTGGTGTATGACTGTATGGATGAGTTGGCAAATTTTAAATTTGCACCGGCAGGTTTAAAGGAATATGAAGCCGAATTATTTGCAAAGGCAGATGTTGTTTTTACGGGCGGGCATAATTTGTATAAAGCCAAAATGAAGGCACACCACAATATATTTCCGGTGCCGAGCAGTATTGATAAAAGTCATTTTGTAAAAGCAAGGCGCAATGTGGAACTTCCTGCCGATCAGGAAAATATTCCATTAGTACGCATGGGATATTATGGTGTAATAGATGAGCGGATGGATATTGATTTGATAAAAAATGTGGCGCTCAAAAATCCTTCCTGGCATTTTGTAATGATTGGGCCCGTTATAAAAATCGATCCGGCATCGTTGCCGCAGTTGCCGAACATTCATTTCTTAGGTAATAAAAGTTATGAAGAACTTCCTGCTTATTTAAGCGGCTGGCAAATCGCCATCATTCCATTTTTGCTCAATGATGCTACAAAGTATATAAGTCCTACAAAAACCCCGGAATATTTATCCGCAGGTGTGCCGGTTATTTCCACACCCATTGCAGATGTGGT
>JAYWIB010000132.1:0-4435 GCA_043789265.1 Chitinophagaceae bacterium | reverse complement strand
ATGCAAAAGTGCGATGCCTTCTTCTTTTTTTAGTTAGCTTATAATCAGCAAAAAAAGCTTGGCAGGCTGCAAGATTATATTTGGACAAAGAGGTAGTCCCTGCCGTTGTTGGTATAACTTTAAAAGAAGCAGGTTATCCGGGCATGCCGTTGTTGGTGTTCTCACCAACAACTGAAGGGTAAGAATTAAAAAAAATCTAATGAGGGTTAAACCCAGATTTTGCAGTAGGGTTATCCAGTAAGACTTAATGGCAGTTTTGTATTCTCAATAAATGAGAAAAGGCTATCATACCATTGCCTTCTTTTTATAGGAACGGACATTTTAAGGGTATTGCTTTGTATCCAGGAACCTACTGCAAAGCAGTTGAACCTTAATGTAAATAGCTTTGGCTGGGGCTGCTTTTGAAGCGTTACATGCCGGAACAAACTCATTAAATTATAAGCCACCATTACAAAACGCATGGCTATTTCTGTGGCACAAAAATCATCCATACAAAAACCCTGTACCCCAAAATCTTCTTTTAATTCTTTTATCCTGTTTTCTGCATCGCCCCTGCGTTTATACTGTTCCCAAATTTCATTTGCAGGCAAACTTTGATTGGTAACAAAAGCATGATAACGGGTTTTAAATACTTTGTCTTTATCAATATCTTCTAACTTAAAAAGGCTGGTAAGTTTTTTACCTGTTGTTTTTTTGCGTACTTCTTTCTGTTGCTTAATAATAACTATTCTTCTGGGTTTACTCCAATTAGCCTGCTTAAATTCTATTTCGGTAATCCAGATACCCATGCCAATTGGCTGCCAGTTTTTAATACCATAAATAGTGCCTTCATGCCGTTGTTGGTGTTCTCACCAACAATCGAAGGGTAAGAATTAAA
The DNA here is from genome assembly GCA_043789265.1 of Chitinophagaceae bacterium. Classification (GTDB taxonomy): domain Bacteria; phylum Bacteroidota; class Bacteroidia; order Chitinophagales; family Chitinophagaceae; genus Ferruginibacter. Next base: position 3,558 of record JAYWIB010000132.1, on the reverse strand, counting down.
AAAAATCTAATGAGGGTTAAAGCATTTCTTCGAAAAAACAAATCGCCAGCATGCCAAATTTTTTTTTGCCCGCTTTTAGGCAGATTCAAGAGAAACTTAGAGCAGGTAAGTGGATTGATAAAATTGCAGGCATAAACTGTTTGAGGCTTCGGACGTTGGTGATAACACCAACATCGGCCTAAGTTCTCTCACCACCAAAATCCTGAAAGTATTACACACTGCAATATCATCTCACTGGTTAAAAAGATCGTCACCGGAAAAACCAAATTACAAAAATCCCCCGCAAAATAGATGCGAATAATGTTCCCAACAAGCTTTTACTCCACCTCTGTAATCTTAATAATATTGGTAGGCAAATGTAAATTTACCGGTGTGCTGCCGGTGTTTACAACGATGTCGCCGGCTTTTATAAAGCCCCGTTCTTTGAGGATGTTCATCTGGTCGAAAAAGATATCATCAAGGCTTTCTTCTTCGCCATAATAAATGGCACGCACACCCCAGCTAAGGCTTAGCTGATTGATAAGGCTGCGTTCTTTACTAAAAATAAATAAGGGCGCTTTGGGCCGGTAGCTGCTAAGCATAAATGCTGTATAGCCACTCTGCGTCATGCCTACAAGGGCGTTGGCATTTACATCTTTTGCCAGCTTACAGGCGCTGCTGCAGAGTGCATCGCTCAGCAGCGAAGGCGAGTGCGGCTGCGGCGCCAGTATATCATCCCTGTCATAATCGTAGGCCCGATTTTCTACTTCCAAAATTATTTTGCTCATCATTTCCACCACCAGTGTGGGGTAATCACCCATGGCGGTTTCGCCACTCAGCATTACTGCGTCTGCGCCTTCCAGCACGGCATTGGCCACGTCGGTTACTTCACTGCGGTTGGGTTTGGTACGCTCCATCATACTCTCCATCATTTGCGTAGCCACTATTACCGGCTTGGCCCGGTGCATACATTTGCGGATGATTTCTTTTTGTATCAGCGGCACCTGTTCTACCGGCACTTCCACACCCAGATCGCCACGTGCTATCATAATGCCATCGCTTTCTATAATGATGTTGCGGATATTTTTTAAAGCCTCCGGCATTTCTATTTTAGAAATTACTTTTATGCGGTTGTTACGCAGTTTGATCCGTCTCTTTAATTCTTTTACATCATCTGTATGACGCACAAAAGAAAGTGCCACCCAGTCAAGATTTTGATCAAGTATAAATTCTAAATCGGCAATGTCTTTTTCTGTAAGTGAGGGCATCGTTAATGCAGAGTCCGGCAGGTTTACACCTTTCTTTGGCATCAATGTACCACCAAGTGTTACTGATATTCTTACTTCGGTATCATTAAGTATTTCTTCCACTTTTACTTCCATCTTGCCATCATCCAGAAAAATGCGTTCGCCGGGTTTTACATCTTTTGCAAGATTGGGATACGACACATAAATTTTTTCCAGCGTACCTACCATCTTTTGTGTAGTAAAAATAAACTGTGCACCATCTTTCAATTCTATTTTGCCATTCTCTAAATCTCCCACCCTTAACTTCGGACCCTGCAGGTCGCCGAGGATGGCTATGTTGTAAGGCTCTTTTTTATTTATCTCTCTTATATATTCTATTATCTGCGTTTTGTCTTCATAACTGCCGTGAGAAAAATTTAGCCTGAAACAATTTACACCAGCCTTTACCAGTTCCAGCAGTTTATCGTATGTGGAGCATGCAGGCCCTACGGTGGCTACTATTTTTGTTCTTTTAATGGCGTGCTGTTTTCCAGCTTCCTTATCCATTTCCCGGTGAAGATATTTCTGTATGTTTTTACTCATAATGTGCTGGTAGCTGAAGAAATTTTATTTAAGAAAATTTCTTTTTTTTGTTAGATAATTTTTTTATTCAAAGCCTTTTCTTTTGTTTTTCTTTGCCACCAATTACACGAATTAACACGAATTACCTGTGGAAATTTATGTAGCTGACAACAAGAGATTACTGTGACAGGCACTATGTAAGATCATTATAAAAATGCTCAATCGTGTCATCGCAATTACTGGCGAAAGAAAGGCAATCATTCTTTATACTTTTGAAAAAATCAACTGGCCAAAATTTTTACAATCTTCATCCATTCCTCGCTGATGCGCTGTTTCTTTTTTACTGCTTCGTTCAGCGGTGTAAAGCTCATGCGGTTGTTGATGATGCCTACAAAAACATTGTAGCGGCCTTCTATCAAACATTCAACGGCAGCATACCCCATGCGGCTTGCAATCAGCCTGTCGAAGCAGCTTGGTGAGCCGCCTCTTTGTATATGTCCTAAAATGCACACCCTCACTTCCTGCTGCGGCAGCCTTTCTTTAATAACACGTGCCACTTCATTTCCTCCGCCAAACTCATCTCCCTCTGCCACCACTATCAGGTTTACCAATTTGCGTCTTCTTTCTTTTTCTGCAAGCTGCTGTACTATTTCTTCTATATCTGTTTTGCGTTCCGGTATCAAAATGTTTTCGGCACCCGTGGCAATGCCGCTGTGCAGTGCAATGTATCCTGCATCCCGGCCCATTACTTCTATCACAAATAAACGATCGTGTGCATCCGCAGTGTCCCTTACTTTGTCAATGGCTTCCACAGCTGTGTTTACAGCCGTATCAAAACCAATGGTAAAGTCGGTACCGGCAATGTCTTTATCAATGGTACCAGGCAGTCCAATGCAGGGTATATCAAACTCGTTGCTGAAAATTTGTGCGCCCCTGAAGCTGCCGTCGCCACCAATAATAACCAGTCCGTTGATGCCATGCTTCTTTAAATTTTCATATGCTTTTTTTCGTCCCTCCGGGGTAAAAAATTCTTTGCAGCGGGAGGTCTTTAAAATGGTGCCTCCTCTTTGTATAATGTTGGCCACACTGCGGCTCTCCATTTTATAAATATCATCTTCCACCATGCCGGTATATCCACGTACTATCCCAAACACTTCCAGCCCATGATAAAGACCGGTACGTACCACCGCTCTTACACATGCATTCATACCCGGCGAATCTCCGCCAGAAGTAAGTACTCCAATCTTTGTTACCTTTTTTTTCATCAGTCTGTATCAATTGTTTTGGTTTCATTATCCGGCACTGTGCAGCCAGTCTAAAATATTGGTTGAATCAAAAAAATGTGGTATAAAGAAAAACACAAAACATTAAAAAACATTTAGTTTAGTGAGTTTTTTTTAGTTATACCCATGCAAAAAGTCATGTAGCGTCAAAAATACACAAATAATGTTAACAAGATAATGTATCAGCTAAAATGATAAAATATCGTCTATTGTAATATTAAAATGCAGGTTTTAAAACATTGGCTTTTAATAAAAGTTTACAGCATTATGCACATTGCAAAAAGGCACTACATTTTATCTGTTACCTTACCGCATTATCTGCTTTCAGCAATAAAAGTTTCTTTCATTATTAAAAAAACTTTTTCTTTCAATTGTTTTGCATCGGAACCGGCAACGGGTACTGCGGGTAAAAAAAACATTTTTAGCCGGGTGGGAAACAAGTAAAATGTTTTGTGTATGGGCATGGCCCTGTTGGTACCGGTAATGAT
>JAYWIB010000131.1:0-4445 GCA_043789265.1 Chitinophagaceae bacterium | reverse complement strand
ATGGCCCCTGCTGCAGCCCGGCTGTATGCTGCCAGTGCATGTTGAAATTTTTCAACTGATAGTTAACATCCATCGTGTCAAAAGTTTCGTGGGCATGCGTGGGAAAAGCGTAATTGCCGCCGACAGCCGATACAGAAACGGGCAGCGTGCTGATGTCTTTAGCCCACAAGGCCATGTCAATTAAATGCACACCCCAGTCGGTAAGCAGCCCGCCTCCATAATCCCAAAACATGCGCCACGAGCCATGAAATCGGGCCGCATTAAAACTCCGCAGCGGTGCCGGCCCCAGCCATTGATCAAAATCTACACCTGCAGGCACAGGCGTATCCGGCACTTTTAACTGGCCAATGCCATACCCAAAATTGCCCCATATATTCACTTTTCTAAGTTCACCAATGTTGCCCGCCTTAATAAAATCTATGGCAGATTTAAAATGATTGCCACTGCGCTGCTGCTGCCCTACCTGCACTACACGTTTATATTTTCTTGCAGCTTTTACCATCACATCACATTCTGCAATGCTGTTGGCCAAAGGCTTTTCCACATACACATCTTTACCCATTTCGCAGGCGTATACAAAGGGCAGGCAATGCCAGTGGTCCGGTGTGCCGATGATGACGGCATCTATATCTTTATTGTCCAGCAACTTCCTGAAATCTTTATACTTCGCCGGCGCTTTGCCCTGAATTTTTTCTACCTCAACACGGCGTTTATTCAATATGCTTTCATCCACATCACACAGTCCGGCGCACTCCACACCAGGCTGTTTAAGGGCATTCAGCAGGTTTTCAATACCCATGTTCTTTGCACCAATAAGGCCTATGCATATTTTTTCATTGGGAGATATACTGCGTTGTCTGGCAAATGAAAAAAGCGGTGCTGGTGCCAGTGCAGATACCGTGGCAGCCATTAACAATTTGCTGTTGTCATTCAAAAATTTTCTTCGTGTAACTGGCATACTATATTTATTTAATAGTGCAGATTTTTTTTGAAACAGCGCTCAGGTTATTTGTATTTTTTTAAATAGCAAAATCCATTGGCACAGCATTAATGTAAGAGGCATTTTGCAAAAACATTTTTTGTGCCTAAAAATTCCGCCTTGCTAATCCGGCTGCAGATAGTGTTGACTTTGCACGCCATCAGCAGTTTTATTTTGCAGCATACCTCTTCAGCTATACAGCATCCTGCATTATTATCTGTGGGCAAAGTTGTCTGCAGCCTCCTGCATTAATTAAATGTTTTTCTGCGAAGCAGGAGGTAATTTCTTTATGTTTTAAAATATTACCGCACACTTTTAATGGAATCATTTTTTAAAACAGCATCAGCAATAAAATCGGTTTCCTTTCTCCATATTTTTCAGGCAAATTATGCTGTAACCTACTTGCTGCGGCAGTAATAACTATACTGTTCTATGCTGATAAAAACTGTAAAGATTTTCAGCAGGGCATGTTAACTTTCGGCTATTAAAAAACTTACCTGCTTATGAAAAAGTGTACGATTTTATTCCTTTATATAATGGCAGCCAGCCGACTGAGCGCCCAGCAGGTGCCGGCAATCAAATGGCTGCAAAACTACAGTGATGCTGTATCCATCTCCGCTAAAGAAAAAAGACCTGTGCTGCTGTTCTTTCACGGCTCCGACTGGTGCCCACCCTGTATGCAGATGCAAAAGGATGTACTCAGCGACACTGGCTTTATATTTTTTAGCGCAGATAAAATTATTTTTTTGGATGTAGATTTTCCCCGCAAGCCACCCCTTACTGCCCGCCAATTAAAACACAACGAAGCACTGAAAAAACTATTTGGTCTGCCGGATGAATTTACACAAGGATATCCGCAGGTGGTTATTATAGATGCAGCCGGAAAAGTATTGTATCAGGAAAAAGGGTACGCAGGAGAAGGCCCGGCAAAACTTACGGCTGTTATAAACAATCTCAAAATTCAAATTCAATAAGTTTGAGTTATAAAAAGTTATTGCTGCATTTTTTTTTAGTGGATGCGCCAAAACTACTATTACATACCTGCAGTAAAATCAACCCTCAAATAAATGGCACTCCCGGGCATTGGGGTTTATAAATACATCATTGTGCGGCTAAAAAAAAATTAGAATTAATGAAACCATTTATGGTTAAGGTTTATATGCCTCTCTCCTTTGTTGAAGACCCCGGTTATTTTGTGAGAGAGCGCCTGCTCCGATTTTTTATCGGGAGGTTGGGCGGAGGTTTTTAAAGCGGTCAGGTATTTCACAGACTTAACCGGATAACAATTATAAAATAAAAAAAATGATTAGGCAAACAACTATACTCGTGGTTTTTTTATTCGGCTGCACAGCGGCTGCCCGGTCACAGCAGGTATCCTTATATCCCAATCCGGAATACAGCACATCATCCAACGAATATAAATTACGCATCAACAAGCAGGAAGCTGAGGTACATCACCAGCGGGTTGCCGATTTTTGTAATTTTTCTTTTGAAGGAAAAATTACCGTGGAAGTAGAATGGCTGGAAGGCAAAATTACGACAGTGGACATTCGTCCTAAACGAAGCGCCGTAAAGGCAACAGTAAAAGGGCAAATCATTTCTTTTACGCTCAGCAGGCCCTGCCAGCTAAGTGTGGAAATTAATGGCAACATCAAACATCCGCTCTTTGTGTTTGCCAATGCAATGGAAAAAAACAAACCAGACAGCAGCAATGCTGCCGTAAAATATTTTGCAGCAGGAAAAGTGTACCATACAGGTGCCATCATTTTAAAAACAGGACAGCAGGTGTATATTGAGGGCGGTGCCATTGTAAAGGGAAATATTTTTGCAGAAAATGCATCAGGCATCACGATTAGCGGCAGGGGCATTTTAGATGGGAGTGTTTTTGAAAAGGGAGAAACACGCCAGATTGAAATAAATAACTCCAGCAATATTTTGATTGACGGCATCATCATCACCGATAGCCGCCACTGGACTGCACCCGTTACTAAATGCCGGAATGTGCTGTACAACAATGTGAAAATAATAAGCGGAAATGAGTGGGACGATGGCATTGATGTGGTGTCCTGCAAAAATGTACTTATACAAAATTGCTTTATCCGCACCAAGGATGACTGCATTGCCATCAAGGCAGGGGTAAGTTATTTTTATAAAGAAAACAACCAGGCAAACACTGACAGCGTAACCATTGACAACTGTGTGCTTTGGAATGCCGAATGGGGCAATGGTATGGAAATTGGTTTTGAAACAAGAACGGACAGCATTAAAAATATTGTGTTTAAAAACTGCGACCTCATTCATGTGGAAGGAAGTGAAGGCACATTTACCATTCACAACGGCGACAGGGCGGTGATAAGCAATGTGCTGTATGAAAACAATTATGTGGAAGACAGCCGCGGCCTGCTGATAGATTTTAAAGTGCTGCACTCCGTTTATTCTAAAGACAGCACCAGGGGCAAAATTGAAAACATTGTTTTTAAGAACATAACTGTTACGGACACACGTAAACTTCCCAGCCTGCTGCTCGGCCACAGCGCTGCTTATGGCATCAGCAATGTGCTGCTGCGGCATTTTATGGTGAATGGAAAAATAATACTGTCTGATAAACAACTGGGCGTACAAAAGCAATTTGCAACTAAAATAAATTATGCTGCCAACTAAATCACCTTGCGTTTTTTTTCATTGCCTGATGGCAGCTTTTTGGCTGATGCTTTCCAGTGCTGCCATTGCTCAGTCCACGGTATATACTCCTCCGCCATACCAGAGAAGCAGCTTCTGGATATCGCCGCCGGCAACAAACCTGCAGCAATATGGTGTGTATCATTTTAGAAAAAATTTTTTTTTGAAGGAGAAGCCTGCTTCATTCCGCATCAAAGTATCTGGTGATCAACACTACCGCCTGTACGTTAATGGCAGATCAGTGGCTACAGGGCCGGCAAGAAGCGACGTGGCGCACTGGACTTATCAAACTACTAATGTAGCTGCGGATTTGCAGACAGGAAATAATACACTTGCCGCAGTGGTGTGGAATGACGGTGAACATTCTGCCTGGTCACAATTTTCCTTACACACTGGCTTTTTTATTGAGGCCACATCCGTTAACGAACAGGAGGCCAGCACCAACAATAGCTGGAAAGTGATGGAAAATATGGCTTACAGCCCCGTTGCCAGTATTGCACATATCACGGGTGCCTTTCAGCAGGTATATGCCCAGCGCTATCCGTGGGGCTGGCAGCAGCAGGCATATGACGACAGTAAATGGCCGCAGGCTGTGGTGGTAAACAGTGTGGATATGAAGGATAATAAAAACAGAACCATGCTGCCTTCTTTGATTCCATTGCCAGAAGAAAAACTGCAACGGGTAAAGGCTATCCGCCGCAGCAATGGACTGAACAGCGTAACAGATAACTTTATAAAAGGAACCGGCGGTTTAAAAATCCATCCCTGGGCAGATGTAACTATTTTG
>JAYWIB010000130.1:0-4449 GCA_043789265.1 Chitinophagaceae bacterium | reverse complement strand
GCAGCAGTTTTATTGATAAAACAAAACCGCTGCTTGTGTACTGCTTATCCGGCGGAAGAAGTGCTGCTGCTGCTGCAAAAATGCGGAAAGAAGGTTATGAAAAAGTGTATGAATTAAAAGGCGGCATCCTTGCATGGAAAAAAGAAGGCAAACCATTGGAAGGTAAAAGCGATCAGCAGCCAATGACTGCCGAAGCTTTCAACAGCGCCATCAGTTCGGCAGCAACAGTGCTGGTAGATTTTGGAGCGGAGTGGTGCCCTCCCTGCAAAAAGATGGAACTGGTATTAAAAAGCCTGCAGCAAAATAATCCCGGAAAATTTGTGTTGATAAAAGTAGACGGAGGCAATGATGAAGCCGTACTAAAAGCGAATGGCGTATCTGCACTGCCGGTATTTATTTTGTATAAAAATGGCAGGCAGGTGTGGCGAAAAAATGGCGTGGCAACAGAGAAAGAAATAGCGGAGCATTTGTAAGAAACAACTATGCACTCATAAAAAAAAAATAACACAGGAGCATATACCATTCTATGGCTGCGTATGTTCTTTAATAAAATCACTCACCAGGTAGCTTATTAATTTTCCGGTAGATTCATCCCTTCGTCCGTCAGACAACTGCGTGGCGCCTTCACAAATATGCAGGTAAGCCACTTTAGCATCCTGTGCGCTAAAGTGCAGGTACTGCCTGGCCTGCAGCGGTGTGATACCGGTGGGTGTGGCAGCACTGCTGAGCACATTTTCAATGCAGTCCATATCCAGTTCTATACCCGTATACGTATCCTCTGTAAAGCCGGTGGCATGTGCCAGCGCCTGCGTAAAATTTTTTCGTTCCCTCAAAAAAATGTCTTCATACGTAATGTAGTCTGTAAATGGATCGTCATGAATATCGGTGAGTACATTTTGCGGTACATAATTTTCATGCAGACCGATGATGCAGTATTTTCCTAAAAAGCCATCTGCCGAAGCATAGCGAAAAGCATTGCCGCTATGTCTTCCTTCGGTAGTGCGGTAGTCGGCATGAGCATCCAGATTAATCACATTTATTTGAGCCAGTGGCAGCAGTTCTGCCTTGTGCAATCCTTTCGCCACACCTTTTACAATGGGGTACGCATTGTTGTGTCCGCCACCAATTACTATGGGAATTTTTTTACGTGCTGCAATTACCTTTATCATATTTTCCACTTCATCATCCACAAGGTTTACAGCATGGCGGTATGCTTCCGTCAGTTCGTCTTTGCCATAAGCATTCATATCTATCAGGTACTTGATGTCGCCAAAATCAAAATGCCCTGCCAGCAAAATACTTTCGCCTGATAAAAAATCATTGCGCTGGATATTTAAAAAAGAAGATAAAAAAGGAAGCCATGCTGTATCGGCACCACCCATGCCCTGGTTGGCTTTTACACCAATATCTTCCGGTATGCCAAGCAATACATATTTTACAGCCGGATCGGTAAGCCGCTCCATCCATTCCGTTTCATTTTTTACAGTGGCAATGCTTTCGCCCAGCTTTGTTTCAAAACGCCGCAGGATGGTTAGCGACAAAATATCTTCCTTGCTGTAAAATTTAAAATGTTTCATAAAGGGAAGATAATACAATATTGCCGATGGAAAAATGCAGCCGGGAATACAGTGTGTTTATCCTTTCCTGTTCACAATGTATCTACTGCATCAGCAGGAACATTTGGCCCAATCAAATCCCATAAGTTACCATACAAGTCTTCAAATACAGCTACGGTGCCGTACGTTTCTGTGGCAGGCGGGCGTATAAAACGGATACCGTTTTCAACATACTGATTGTAATCTCTCCAGAAATCATCAGTATGCAAAAATAAAAATACCCTGCCACCGGTTTGATTGCCTACCCTGCTTAGCTGCTCCGCATTGGCAGGCTTTGCCAGCAGCAGCCGGCAGTCGTCAGCGCCGGGCGGTGTTATCAGTACCCATCTTTTCATTCCGGAAAGTTTGCTGTCTTCCACAAGGATAAATCCCAATTGCGTGGTATAAAATTTTATGGCTTCATCATAGTCTGCAACTAATAATGCAATTTGGCTTATCTGCTGTTTCATGCTTAATTATTTAAGATGGCAATTTCGTATAAGTACCCGGCATCTATCGTATTTGTCCTAAAATAACCCCTGCTGTACAGCAAAATTATCAGAAACAAAATAGCGTACTTATGCCTGCATGTACGCCTTTTAAATAAAGTAATTTGCCTTATATATTTATACGTTTATTTTAATTTAAACGTTATTATAATGCGAATGAAAAAAAGCATTTGCCTTAACATTGACAATACCAGTCATCCCGTGAAAAAATTTAGTGTTATCATACTATGTTGCTGCTGCTGTATGTATGCAGATGCACAGATAACCACACCGCAGATTAAATCAAACTTTGGTGTGGATGCTGATCTTTCCGCCAACTATTTTAATGCTGCCATTACCGGCAATACCGACGACTGGTTTCACGACGGAACGCTGGGCAGTGGCTTTGGCATCATAGATACCACAGGAGCCACCGCATTGCTAAATGATTATAACGACGCTGCCCTGCGCAATCAGACTGTTATACGCAACATGCGTTATACACCTTTTTCTTTACTAAATAATTCGATGCTGATTGACGCCGTTTTTGTTCGTGATTTTCACGGCAGCGATTCCACCATTTTTGCTTCTGGCTCTAATAAAAACGGAATGAATCCCTCCAGTTGGTCTACCCCCGTGGCGCAGGCTGTACCGGATAAAAATGAAATACTCGATGTGTTTATGCATGTAAGAAGAGAAGGCACAGCCAATACTGATTCGCTCTGGATGTTTGGCGGCATATCTATAGAAAACACTACAGGTAACCGTTACTTTGATTTTGAAATGTACCAGACAGATATCGTGTACAACCGTGCTGCCTTGTCATTTACAGGCTATGGCCCGGATGCCGGACATACAAGCTGGAAATTTGATGCATCCGGCAACATTACCCAGCCGGGTGATATTATTTTTACAGCAGAATACAGCAGCGCCGAACTTACATTGATAGAACCCCGGATATGGATTGATAAAGATGACATGACAAATGTAAACCCTGTAACATTTAATTGGGGCAGCTTATTTGATGGAGCTAACAGTGGTGCCCAGTACGGCTATGCAAGTATAGTTCCCAAAACTGCAGGCGCTTTTTACAGTGGTCTGCAAAGTGCAGACAATACATGGGGTGGCCCCTTTGCTGTGGTACGGGGCGATAACAGCGTAGTGACAGACTACAACGAACGTCAGTTTATGGAGTTTGCTGTAAACCTTAGCAAGCTCGGATTGGATCCGGTAACCTTGCTTGGTGGCAGCACCTGCCGCATGCCCTTTAGAAGAGTAATGGTAAAAACACGGGCATCCACTTCTTTTACTGCCGCACTCAAAGATTTTGTAGCGCCCTTTGATTTTTTAAGAATTGATTCCGCAGAAATAAATGCCGACGTACCTGTTTTTTGCGGTGTAATAAGTATAAGCAATATCACCGTCAGCAATCCCGTGTCCACCTCTGTATACGAATGGAGTACTGCAGACGGACATTTCGGCGACAGCTCCAATCCACTTTCAGTATATGTGGACATGCCGGGTACCTATGTGGTTACGCAAAAGCTTCGGTCCGTTTGCCCCGTTTATTCAACAGATACCGTGGTCATTTTATTTGATGCAGGCTGTGGTGTACTTGCCACAGGCGTTACAAATTTTGCTGCGGTATTGCGGCACAATGAATCTTTGCTTTCGTGGAACAGCGCATCCACACAAGCCATTAAATATTTTGAAGTGGAACGCAGTACAGACGGGATAAACTTTACACCCATTAAAAAAGTTTTTACACAAACCAATGCATATTACAATGCAACGGATGATGTACAAAATTTATATACAAATAAAATTTATTACCGGTTAAAAATCATGAACAAAACAAACCGGTATGTATACAGCCACATCATTTCGCTTGACTTGTTTACAAAAAATACGTTGAACAAACCTGTATACATTTTTCCAAATCCGGTAAAAGAAAAAATCAGCCTTTATACAAATTGCACAGCGGATAAAAGGATAAGCATATATATTTATGATGCCGCCGGTGTACTGATGCATACCGCAAATATGGTGGCCCGGAAAGGATATACTTCCAGCGACATTAAACTTTTTCCACACTGGAAACAGGGAATGTACATTGTAAAAGCTGTAATGGATGAAAAACAGTATGTGCAAAAAATATTGCTGATAAAATAATCAGCCTCCCCTTTTTTATCAATAAGAAAAAAATATTTCTGTAGCGCCATAGCCATACAAAGGGCTGTATTGATTTATGAATGACTTCACTTCTTTTTTTAGCCGCAGTACATCGTGTATTTCATCTCTAAGCTTGCCGGTACCTACGCCATGTATGATGGTAAACGAAGGCTGGTAGTGAGATACAGCCAGGT
>JAYWIB010000129.1:0-16936 GCA_043789265.1 Chitinophagaceae bacterium | reverse complement strand
GGGGCATGGGCTATGTGTCTGGCAGCCACTCAATACTGTCTTCTTATGAATTAAAATCACTGCTGCATCCGTATGCCGACAATGATACCATCCGCAACCGTATTTATGCTTACGTGGAGCAATACCCGGAAAAAATGGTGCGGCTTGGGCAGTGAGTGGTGAAGGGTGAATGTCGGATTTGGGATGTCGGTTGTTTGATGCCGGATGCCGGATGCCGGATTTTTTTATCTCCAAATGTCTTTTATTTCTTCTTAGCTTACTGTGTGAAATTTTCCTACGATGATTCCTTTATGCATTAAATAAAAAAAGCTGGTGCTTTTTTAAAAAGCACCAGCCTCATTCACTATTGCCTATTGCCTATTCACCATTCACCATTCACCGTCTATCATCCGTCTTCCAAATCTTCCAATGCGCCCATCAATTCATTATAACTGTGCATGTCGCCAGCTTTTTTCGCTTCTTCCATTCCACGTTTATAAATACGGATGGCTTTGTCTGTATTCTCCAGGCGTTCCAGCGCCTTACCCAAATGATAATAGGAACCAACATAACCCGGCTCTCTCAATAAAATTTCATTAAACAATTGCCTTGCCTGTTCATCATTTCCAATCTTTATATATTCAAGCGCAAGCGCATGCTGCAAAAAACTATCCTTGTCATTTGCTTTTATATAGGCCAGTAATTTTTCAATCCTGCTCATGCTGTAATTTTTTTTTTGATTTTGTATCCGCTATATCTTTACATCGGTTATCTTTGCATTAGTTGCATAAACAACCTTTTTTAACGATTTTAAATTTCCACTTGCATGAAGATTTTAGTTTGTATTAGCAAGACACCTGATACTACAGCAAAAATAGCTTTCACAGATAACAACACGAAATTTGCAAATGACGGAGTTCAATGGATCATCAATCCTTATGACGAATGGTACGCCCTGGTTAGGGCAATTGAATTAAAAGAAGCGGATGCTTCCACTATCATTCACCTGGTAACAGTGGGTATGGCCGATGCTGACCCTATTATCCGCAAGGCACTCGCCCTCGGCGGCGACGAAGCCATCCGCATTAATGCTGACAGCCATGACAGTTATTACATCGCCGCACAAATAGCCGCCGTGGCTAAAGAGGGCGCTTATGATTTAATTTTTACCGGCAAAGAAACCATTGACTACAATGGATCTTCCATTGGCGGCATGCTGGCAGAGCTGCTGGACATTCCTTATTTATCACTGGCAAGCAAGCTGGACATCAATGAAAAAACTGTAACTGTGGTAAGAGAAATTGATGGGGGTGAGGAAACAAATAAAGTGCAGCTACCCGTAGTAGTTAGTTGCCAGAAGGGCATGGCTGAGCAGCGCATTCCCAATATGAAAGGCATTATGGGCTCAAGAAGCAAGCCATTAAAAGTAGTGGAACCTGCAGCCGTGGAGCCGCTTACATCCATCGCTGGTTTTGAATTGCCTCCTGCCAAAGCCGGTGTAAAGCTGGTTTCCGCAGACAATCCGGAAGAATTGGTAAGGCTGCTGCATGAAGAAGCAAAAGTGTTTTAAATGAAAATGCAACATCAAACTATCATTCCAAAAAAAATATAAAATGAGTGTACTGATATTTCTCGATCAGGCCGACGGGCATATAAGAAAAACATCTTTGGAAGCTGCCAGTTATGGAGCTGCTGTAGCCGGTCAACTGGGCACTGCTGCCGAGGCAATTGTATTAGGCAGTGTGCCTGAAGATGTTGCCGGGCTCGGTAAGTATGGCCTTTCAAAAGTGCATACGGTAAGTGATGCATCTCTTAACCAACTGGATGCACAGGTGTATACAAAAGTGCTGGCGCAGGCAGCGGAAGCAGTGGGTGCCACGGTAATTATTTTTTCAAACAATATTACCGGCAAAGCCGTGGCGCCACGATTGAGTGCAAGGCTGAAAGCCGGGCTGGTAACGGGCGCCGTAGCCTTGCCAAATACAGGCAATGGTTTTGTAGTAAAGAAAAATGTATTCAGCGGAAAGGCCTTTGCACAGGTGGCCATTAATACTGCCGTAAAAATTATTGCATTAAATCCCAACGCTTATTCAATAAAAGAAACAGAAGGAACTGCTGAAGTAAACGCATTGGCAGTGGTGATAGATGCACCAAAAGTGCAGGTAACAGCCACCAGCAAAGCAGCAGGAGAAGTATCGCTTACAGAAGCCGAAATAGTAGTAAGCGGCGGACGTGGATTGAAAGGCCCCGAAAACTGGGCGCTGGTTACCGACCTTGCAAAAGTGCTGGGTGCAGCCACCGCATGCAGCCGCCCTGTGGCCGACATTCACTGGCGCCCACACAACGAACATGTAGGTCAAACAGGCATTGCCATTGCACCCAATTTATACATCGCCATTGGCATATCGGGTGCCATTCAGCACCTCGCTGGTGTAAACCGCAGCAAGACCATTGTGGTAATCAACAAAGACCCCGAAGCGCCATTTTTTAAAGCCGCAGATTATGGTATTGTAGGCGATGCATTTGAAGTGGTGCCAAAAATTACAGCAGCAATTAAGAAAATAAAAGGGATGTAAAATTTTTTTGAGCCGGGCATTTGTTCTTTAATGAACTTCAGTGACAGCCTGTTCCGCAATTGGCGGAATCGCACTCTTTTGCAGCAAATCAATGCGGATCATTTGGATGCATTTCAAATTGTCGCTATTCTGCCATGGGCTTCAACCCCGTCAGCCGTTCAAAACGCTGACGGCGGTTGTACTTGGGTGCGACAATTTGAACTGCACCCGATCATTTCTCAGCGGGAATTTGAGTTGTTAATGCTATCAAGTATAGAAAGATTTTTTGAATTACTAAATCTTTATCTTTTGAAGGTATGAGGGTCGTTCCATTGGAAACATACTGACAAGAAATATTTACAAAAATCAAAGCAGTAGATGCAGAACTTAATCTTACTGAAAAATAACTTTTAATTCTCTGGGAAAAATAATGACTGCTTCTTTAATGCACATATTCAGGCGGCCATGCACAGTACAGTAATACTTATGGCGGAAGAAGCAACAGATGCCGGTAAAAAGGCTCAAAAATCTAACTCAAAAAAACCATCCTTTTCAGGCAAAATAAAACCACATTAAAAAATCCTGCTCAAAAACTTCAACCGTAGTTTTATTTAAAAAATGCCTTAGTTTCGTACCTCATTTTATGAAAAAGATAGAACTGGAAATTGTGGCACTTTCCCACAGCATTACACAAACACATTCTTATGCCGTGGTACTGGGCGAAATAAATGGTCTGCGCCGTTTGCCTATTGTTATTGGTGGCTTTGAAGCACAGGCCATCGCTGTGGCACTGGAGCGTATGAGTCCAAGCCGTCCGCTTACACACGACCTGATGAAAAATTTTATGATGGCTTTTAATGTTGATCTGCACGAAGTGATAATAAGCGACTTGCAGGAAGGTATTTTTTACAGCAAGCTGGTGTGCAGCAGCGAAAACGATACAGTGGAAATTGATTCACGTACATCTGATGCACTGGCACTTGCTGTACGCTTTGGATGCCCCATATTTACCTACGACAACATACTTGAAAGTGCCGGCATACTGATGGAAAATGATGAAAAGAAAAAAGCCAATACACCCATCACCACCGAAACGGGTAATAAAGATGATTTAAAATTGATGACAATGGAAGAACTGGAAACCTTGCTGACTGAAGTGCTGGAGCATGAAGATTATATCCGTGCCATCGCCATCAGGGACGAAATAAAAACAAGGAAAAAGAAATAATATTTTTCTCCATTCATACCAATCACTGCTTAAAAACTGCTGCCTGCTGATTGATTTATTACTGCTTCATATCATTCCATTAAAATGGTTGTTTTCCCCAATTGCAAAATAAATATTGGCCTGCAGGTTGGGCCACTAAGAACCGATGGATATCACCATCTCCAAACTATTTTTTATCCACTGCCTTTTACAGATGCACTTGAAATAATAGCTGCCCCCGGCAAAACAGGCATTCAATTTACATGCAGCGGTTTGGCCGTACAGGGAAACGAATCAGACAATCTTTGTGTACAAGCATATCATTTATTAAAAAAAGATTTTCCACAAATACCGGCTGTGCAAATGCACCTGCACAAAGCCATACCCATGGGAGCTGGACTGGGCGGGGGTTCTGCCGATGCGGCTTTTACACTTTCTTTAATCAATAAAAAATACCAGCTGCATCTTTCAGCAGATCAACTAGAACAATATGCGCTCCGGTTGGGCAGTGACTGTCCTTTTTTTATACTCAATACACCTTGCCATGCATGGGGCAGGGGAGAGGAGATGATGCCCGTACCACTAAACTTATCAGGATACAACCTTGTATTGATAAACCCCGGCATACACGTACACACAGGCGAAGCTTTTGCTGCACTCGCCGGCAAAAGAAAAAATAATCCGGATAGTGAACAGCCCAATTTGAAGGTTGCAATAATGGAGCCGCCCGAAAGCTGGAAAGAAAACATCAGCAATGATTTTGAAGCAGTCATTTTTACAAAGTTTCCTTCGATAGCAGCTATAAAAAAAACGCTGTATAAGCAGGGCGCAGTGTATGCTTCTATGTCTGGCAGCGGTAGTACGGTGTATGGTTTGTTTAAAACTATTGGTTCGCTCTCTTTAAGTTTTCCACCTGCCTGGCTGGTAAAAACTTTTTTACTTTAAGAAACGTTAATACTTTAGAACAGCCGTTTCCCATTCGGTTAAACTTGCGTCATTGAAGTAAATTGCACCCTCAATATTAATACAGGATGAAACCATTTTTATTTATTAGTTCCTTACTCTTTTTTGTTTTTTCCGGCATAGCCCAGCAAAACAAACCCCTGCCAAAAAATTGGCACTTGCTGGATAAAGACAGCACCGGATATTACGGCATAAGCCTCAGCAAAGCCTACGATTTTTTAAAAGTAAAAAAATTAAAAAGTAAAAAGGTGCTGGTGGCAGTAATAGACAGCGGTGTGGATACGGCACACGAAGATTTAAAAACTATTTTATGGACCAATCAAAAAGAAATAGCTGGTAATGGTATTGATGATGATAAAAACGGTTATGTGGATGATATACACGGCTGGAATTTTATTGGTGGAAGGGATGGCCGCAATGTAAAAGAAAATACGTCGGAAGATATACGCCTTTACCACAAGCTGAAAGCAAAATATGGCAGCCTGATACCCGATGAAACATCTGTATCGGCACAGGAAAAAGAAGATATAGAACTGTATAAAAAGATTCAGCAAAAATTGCTGAGCGGTATTGATGCCAATGATATTTATTTCTTTAAAAAGATATTACCACCCTTTAAAAAAGGAGATGAGGTAATAAAAAAAGATTTAGCCAAGGATGAATACAACTGCAGCGAATTGGAAAATTATGTAGCAGTGGATGTGTATGCAGAAAAAACTAAAGACATTCTTACACAGTTTTGCATGCTCAACAAAACAAAAGAAATTACCAACAAGGACATTATAAACCAACTGGAAAAAGATATAAAAAAGGCCGACGCCATGGACACGCCGCCGGCAGACCACCGCAAAGAAATAGTGCAGGATGACGAAAATAATATCAACGACCGGTTTTATGGTAACAACGATATTATGGCAGCTACCGCGGAGCATGGCACCCATTGCTCAGGAATAATTGGTGCCATACGTAATAATGGAAAAGGCATGGATGGTGTGGCCGACAATGTAAGTATTATGATGATACGTGCAGTACCGGATGGTGATGAATATGATAAAGATGTGGCCAACTCTATCCGGTATGCGGTGGATAACGGCGCACAAATTATCAGCATGAGTTTTGGCAAAGATTTTTCGCCACAAAAGCAATGGGTGGATGATGCTGTAAAATATGCACAAAAGAAAGGCGTATTGCTGGTGCATGCAGCCGGCAACGATGCAAAAAATACAGACAGCACAGATAACTTTCCAAAGCCCTTGTATGCTGATGGCAAAACAAGGGCTGATAATTGGATAGAAGTGGGTGCCAGCGGCGATCCTGCCGATGGAGGACTTACTGCATCCTTCAGCAATTATGGAAAAAATGCGGTAGACATTTTTGCCCCAGGTGTAAATATTTATTCAAGTGTGCCCGGTGGCAATAAGTATGCAGGCTTTTCCGGCACCAGCATGGCATGCCCTGTAGTGGCGGGTATTGCGGCATTGCTGCTGGAATATTTTCCTCGTCTCTCTGCAAGCCAGTTGAAATACGTTATTGAAAAGTCTGCCGTGGCTCCTGATATAGACGTGGATATTCCCGGTACTGATCGGTTGGTAAAATTGTCCGACATCAGCAAAACAGGCGGGCTGGTAAATGCCTATCAGGCAGTGAAACTGGCAAGCATGCTAAAGCCTGCAAAAAAAATTACCAAAGATGTATTGCCCCGTCCAAAACTGACCAGGAAAAAGAAAGGATAATTTTGGGTTGAGGTGGTATCAAAATATTTTATCTTACAGTAGTAAATGCATTTCAACTCCTTAAAAACTTTTTTATGCCAAAACCAGCCGCACACCAGGGGTATTTTCAGCGGTATATAGATATGGTTGGTGAAAATGATTTAACCACAGCATTTGCCAATCAGGCAGTACATATCGAACCATTTCTTTCCACAATATCAGAAGAGCAATCAGCGTACGCTTATGCTGCCGGTAAATGGACGATTAAAGAAATGCTCCAGCACATCATTGATACGGAAAGAATTTTTTGCTATCGGGCTTTGTGCTTTGCAAGAGGCGAACAGGCCAACCTGCCTGGCTTTGATGAAAATGAATTTGCAAACAAATCTTTTGCTAACAGCAGGCAGTGGGCAAGCCTTGTGGAAGAATTTATTTCGGTAAGAAAATCAACGGAGGCTTTATTCAAAAGTTTTAGCAACGAATCGTTATCTGTTAGTGGTACTGCCAACAACAATGCTATGAGTGCAGAAAGCGCAGGCTTTATTATTGCAGGGCATTATTATCATCATAAAAAAATATTAGCGGAGCGGTACCTGTAAATTTTTTATCCGGAGGAGGCTCTTTTTATTTTCAATTTTCCAAACCGGTTTTTTACCTCATCAATGGCTTTGTATAAATCTGATTTACGGCCAGCATCATCAAACAAATTTGTTTGTATCGCTTCGTTTGTAAGTTCACTCAGCCGTACACCCAGCAGCCGTACTGGTTTTCCCTTTTTATACAGCTTATTAAACAAGTCTTTTACCACGGGTATTATTTCATCATCTGCACTTGTAAAAGGTACGGTGGTTTGGCGGGAGGTGGTCTCAAAATCGGGGTATCTTATTTTTACAGCAAGGCATCCTGCCACCTTACCGCTCTGTCTTAGTTCGTAGGTAATTTTTTCTGAAAGTCTTACCAGTTCGCTATGCAGAAATGCAGTATCAGATTTATTTTCGTCAAAAGTATTTTCAGAAGAAATTGATTTGGCTTCATGATATTGTGTAACCGGGCTTTGGTGAATGCCGAAACTTTTTTGCCATAAATCCCGGCCCCATTTGCCGAGTCTTTCCTCCAGTTTTTCTTCTCCCATCTTACCTACATCACCAATAGTAACTATGCCCATTGTCTTCAGCACATCATGTGTATGACCACCTACACCTGGAATTTTATCAACAGTAAGGGGTGCCAAAAATTCTTTTTCTTTTCCAAAAGGCACCTGCAGATAGCCGTTGGGTTTGGCCTGGTTAGTGGCAATCTTTGCCATCATCTTATTACTGGAGAGGCCAAATGAAATGGGCAGTTTTGTTTCTTCCATAATAAGCATTCGCAAATCAATTGTCCACTGCAGCGGGTCAAAAAATTTATCCATGCCTGTAAGTTCAATGTAAAATTCATCAATGGAAGCTTTTTCAAACAGCGGCGCTTTAGCGGCAATGATGTCTGTAACCCAACGGGAGTAGCGGCTGTATTCACCACGGGTTCCTTTTAATGCAATGGCCTGTGGGCATAGTTTTCGGGCCTGAGCGCTTGGCATACCAGAATGAATGCCAAACTTTCTTGCTTCGTAGCTGCAGGCAGCCACCACACCCCTGTCGTGCCCGCCCACATATACCGGTTTTCCTTTCAGTGAGGGATCATTCAATATTTCCACCGACACAAAAAAAGAGTCTAAGTCCAAATGGGCAATGATGCGTTGCAGTTCTTTATTCACTTTATCAAATTACAATATTTATTACCTGTAAATGTCCAGCAAACCATCGGGCAATGTTACAAACACCTTCCTGTTTTTTTTATCCACTTTTTCCAATGATTCATCGTGTATGGGTATCAATGCTTCTTTACCTTCCAGCAGGATGGAGCACAATATTTGATGAGGCTGTTCTATTACCTCCATTATCTCTCCCAAATCTTTTTCTTCGCTGATTAAATGAAAGCCTAATAAGGATATGGGTGATGATTTGGCAGCAAATTTTTTAAAATCTTCTTCTGTCAGCCATACTTCCCGGGGGGTGAGCTTGCGGGCGGTTTCTTTGGTATCCACGCCTTCCAGTTTTACAAAAATTTCCTGCTCATTTTTCAGTTTTGTTGCTGCAATAAAGTAAGGCATAAAGTTGTCTTTACTTTCTTCAATAAAAATAGTTTCCAGGCCTTTTAGTGTTGTTTTTTTTCCAAGGTGATGCTGCAGCACCAGTTCGCCCTTAAGCCCGAAACTGGCTGCTAATTTTCCTATTTTAAAATAATGATTCATCTGCTGCAAGTTACTTATTCCTGTGAGTGCCGTGGGGATGGAAAATTTAAAACGGCAAAAAAAAAGCAACCTCAAAATAGAGATTGCTTGAAAGAATTGACAGAACAGAGGCTTTTATTCTTCTGATTTTGTTTCTTCTGTAGCCGATGCTGCCGGGGCTTCCGAAACTTTTGTAACCACTGGTTTATTGCGGTTGTCCATACGGGCCTTTTTATGAGCCGTCTGGCGTTTTGCAATATGGGCATCATGTTCAGCGCTCCAGGCAGTAAACTTTTGCATCGCAACTGCTTCATCAAACAGGCCTAAACTTACCCCCCGCAGCAAATGCTTCAGATACAATACTCCCTTAAAGGAAAGTATACGACGTACGGTATCCGTTGGCTGTGCACCTTTATGCAGCCAGTCCAATGCTTTCTGACGGTCTACCTGTATTGTTGCAGGAACAGTCAGTGGATTGTACGTACCAAGTTTCTGAATAAATTTGCCATCACGTGGGCTCCGTCCGTCTGCTACAACAATGAAGTAAAAAGGTCGTTTTTTTGACCCGTGGCGTTGCAGTCTCAATTTTACAGCCATAAAAAATAGAAATTTTTTTGGGTTGTTAATAAATAGGGTTAATCCTTAAATAAGGATTGCGAAGATAGGTTCAGCAGGTATAAGTTCCAAAAGTTTTTGGGATGAAAAAAAAACCAATTACAGCAATGATGTCTGTGTAATGATAATTAAAGAATTTATTTTATTATTAAACAAGACAAATTTTTTTGTTGCTCGTAAAACAGGCAAAAGCTTTCTCCCTCATCCAGAATTTATTTTATGAGCGCAAAAGAAAAAGTTGCTTGAATTACACTTGTAATAATTTGCAAAGCTTCAAAAAACCTGCGGCGCAATCACTAATTATTGTAACCGCCGCCGCCATTTATCCAGTTAGTAATAATATCTTTTTGTGATTGTGATAAAGGGCCGGAGGGGGGCATGGTTCCTGCATCTACTGCCCTTGCTTTTATCCTTGATTTTTGATCGATAATATTGCACTCTGGTGCAAAATTTACGCCTCCGCTTTGATTGCTGTTGCTGTGACAGGATTGGCATTTACCTGCGAGCAATGTTTTTACATCAGCAAACAATGGTCCTGGTGTGCCACCGGTGGTAACAATTACAGATGCAGATTTTTCGCAGCCCTCCCCGTCTTTTACAAATACGGTGTAAGTGGCAGCCGCAAGATTGCTGAAATCATGCCCGGCCTGGTATACGCCACTGCTGTTTAATTTATACATAAAGGCGGTACTGCCGGTTACGCTGATATCAATCTTTCCATCATTGCTGCATGAAGAGGAGGCGGTGGGTGTGGCTGTTATTACAATGTTTTTACCTGCACATACATCTGCAGGGGGAGGAGTTACAGGTGCAGTACTGCTCTTGCTGCAGGATTGGATAAGAATGACAGATGCTGTAAGAAAGAGCATCTGGTATACACTGCCGGAATATTTTTTCATAAAATTATTTTTATGGAATACGGGATGTGTAAAAAAAAGGTTGTGTGCATTTGCCAAAACATATCCACATAAAAAAAAGGGATTCTCTAATGAGAACCCCTGACCCGTAATAACAAACCTTGTACAAACTATTTTTTAGCAGATGGTTGAAACTTAAGCCCAGCCTGCATGCCGGCTGAGAATAATTTAATTTTTCCATCACCCACACCTGAAAAAGGAATGCTGAATGAGGGACTAACTATAAGGGATAAACGCTTTGATATCTCCTTTTCAATGCCTGCTGAAAAAGTAAATGATGAAAGGAGATGGCTGTTGCCCCTATATGCATAGTTCGAAGAGTAAAGCGTATTATACCGCCAGTAATCGTACCTGTACGCTTCTTTTTTCATGATATAAGACGACAGGCCGGTGGTGGCAAAATACTGAACTGATTTTTTCTGTAAAAAACTATACCGGAATACAAGTGGTATTTCGTATACCGTACATACCGCTCCCACATTTTTAAGCTTTACACCATTGAGGTAAGAATTTTCTTTGAATGTGTAATCTTTTGGGCCTGCAGTATATTTTTTTTGCCCTGCATAAAATCCGGTTTGCACACTGAATTTTTTTGAAAACTGGTAACCCACACCCACACCATATACGGGTCTGAATTTACTTTCTGCGAAAGACAAAAACTTAACAGAGGCTGCTTCCACACCTGCTATGGCTAAAAAATAAAAATGGGAAATGTGGCGGTTATTTTTTTGAATGGCTGTTTGTTTTTTTGAAGTATCCGTTTTTGCAATATCAATTGGTTTATCCGGAGATACCTTGTTTACATTTTCTGTTGTTGCGGTAGCTGCCTGCAAATTTGCTTCTGGCACAGGTTCAGCGTTAACTTCTTTTTTGGCTGCATCGTTGGCCAATGGTACAGCTTCATTTTTTTGCAATTCGTTTGTTTCATTTTTTTGCAATTCGTTTGTTTCATTTATTTCCGGCAGCGTTTCCGGGTTTGCATTTGTAACAGATGTTTTTACTTTTCCTTTGCGATGGAATGTAAGTACATGGCGGCCTGAAGCATTCTCATTTTTATTGCTGAATGCCTGAGCAGCACTTTTATTTTTTACAGGCTGGATGGATGATGAGGTAGATTTATTTTCGTTTGCTGGTGCCACTTTATTCTTAGGGTCAGCTTTATCCTTTTCAAGAATGGTTGAAACATAATCAGATGCTGTATTCTTTTGTTTGACTTCATCCGGCAAAATAGCTGCTTTATATTTTTCAGAAGACGTCTGACCAACCGTTGTTGGATGCTTTGAATTTTTGCCGGTGTACATCCATAAATATCCACCCACTGCACACAGCAATACCAATGAAAAAAGCCACCAGGCCACAGGTCTTCTCCTGTTGCCCTCTTTGTCCAGCAAGGCAGACATTTTTTCCCATGCCGGCTCGCTGAAAGAGGTATCGTAATTGCTGGCTGCTTCTTTTATTTTTTCTTCAATATGGTTATACGGCTTTCCGCTCATAATTTTTGCTGGTTGAGTCTTTTATCATTTTTTGAATGTTTGCTTTTGCTTTAAACAGATTTGATTTTGATGTGCCTGCTGATATATTTAACTGCCTGGCTATTTCTTCATGTTTAAATCCATCAATTACAAACAGGTTGAACACGGTGCGGTAAACAGGCGACAGTTTTTGAACTAACTCAATGATTTCTTTGTACGACATTTTATCAATGGCTGAAGCTTCTGAGTCGGTTATGTCAACATTGTTATTGTCTAAATCACTTACGTAAAGATTTTTATGATTTTTTCTGTAATGATCAATAGACGTGTTTACAAAAATACTCTTCATCCATCCTCTTAGCGAAGCCTCATAATTTTCATAACGCGGGCTAAAGTTTTTCAGCTCTCTGAAAATTTTTAAAAACCCATCATTTACCACTTCCATCGCATCATCTTCTGTGTTGCAATAGCGCAGGCATATGGCCATAGCGAATCCATAAAAAGAGCGGTAGAATTCTTTCTGGCTCACCCTGTTTGCATCAACGCAACCATGTATAATATGGGCAACATTTCCGCTTTCCTGCACAATGTTATTTTTTATTTGATTGATTTAAGTGGTCGGCATACAATCGGGATAAAGGAATAAAAGGTTGCTTGTTGCTGACTACAGCTTACATAAATGTACAATAAAATAAAAAAGCACATACGTGGTTTTGTGTATGTGCTTTAATAAAATTAATATAGCAAATGTTATTTTCTACCCATCCCCGGCATTCGGCCCATTGGCATTTTGTTCATCATCTTCATCATATCTTTCATTTGCTCAAACTGTTTTAAAAACTGGTTTACTTCTGCAATGTCTTTGCCGCTTCCTTTTGCAATCCGCTGCTTGCGGCCGGGGTTTATAATATCCGGATTTCTACGTTCCAGCATTGTCATCGAATTGATGATAGCTTCAATGCCCTTAAAGGAATCATCATTGATATCCACATCTTTTATTTGCTTACCTACGCCGGGTATCATGCCCATCAAATCTTTCAGGTTGCCCATTTTTTTTATCTGCTGAAGCTGTGTTTTAAAATCTTCAAAATCGAACTGGTTCTTCCTGATTCTTTTTTCTAACCTGGCTGCGGCTGCTTCATCAAACTGCTCCTGTGCTTTTTCCACCAGGCTTACAATATCGCCCATGCCCAGTATCCGCTGCGCCATGCGCTCTGGATAAAACACATCAAGCGTTTCCATTTTTTCGCCACTGCTGGCAAATTTTATGGGTTTGTTTACGGTGTATTTTATAGAGAGCGCTGCACCACCTCTTGTATCACCATCCAGTTTTGTAAGTACCACACCACTAAAGTCGAGCCGCTCGTTAAAGGCAGCCGCAGTATTCACTGCATCCTGCCCGGTCATGCTGTCCACTACAAATAATATTTCCTGCGGATTGATGGCGGCTTTAATGTTTGCCACTTCCGTCATCATCACTTCATCCACCGCAAGCCGCCCCGCAGTATCTATTATTATTACATTTTTATTTTTAGCTCTGGCTTCTTTAAGCGCATTTTGCACAATGCTCAGGGCGTCTTTATTTTCTCTTTCACTATATACATCCACTCCAATCTGGCCACCCAGCACTTCCAGTTGATCAATAGCCGCAGGCCTGTAAATATCTGCTGCCACCAGCAACGGCGATTTGCCTTTTTTTGTTTTTAAATAATGGGCAAGCTTACCGCTGAACGTGGTTTTGCCGCTACCCTGCAGCCCTGCAATAAGAATAATGGCCGGTGTGCCGCTGATGTTAAATTCACTTTCTTTTCCTCCCATCAGGTCTGTCAGCTCGTCCTGCACTATTTTTACCATTAGCTGGCCGGGACTCACCGCGGTAAGCACTTTTTCACCCAGTGCTTTTTCTTTTATTTTATCAGTAAATTCTTTGGCAATTTTATAATTTACATCCGCATCTACCAATGCCCTGCGTATATCTTTTAAGGTATTGGCCACATTCAGTTCCGATATCCTTGCCTGGCCTTTGATATTTTTAAATGCCGATTCTAATTTTTCGCTTAATGAATTGAACACGCTATTATTTTTTTTGTGATAACAATAAAAAAAGTGAACCAAAGTTCACTTTATAAAAGTTCGCAAATGTACTAAAACTTTATGCTCCAAGATAAGAGCGAAGCAATTTACACCGGGATACAGACCGCAGTTTAAGAATGGCTTTATCCTTTATTTGCCTTACCCTTTCTCTGGTGAGGTTAAATTTTTCAGCAATGTCTTCCAGGCTTAGTGCATGATCCATTCCAATGCCAAAGAAAAAAAGCACCACATCTTTTTGCCGTTGCGTAAGCGAACTGAGGGAGCGGTCAATTTCTTTGGAAAGCGATACATTAAAAATGAGATACTGGTCTGTACTTTCTGCATTTGGATTTTCCAGTACATCTATCAGTGCTCCATCTTCACCTTCTGCAAATGGCTGGTCCATGCTTACATGCCTTACACCGGCGTTGATGGATGCAGCCACTTCAGCAGTTCCCACGTCCAGGTACGATGCTATTTCATCTGCGGTGGGTTCTCTTTCAAACTCCTGCTCCAGTTGCGAATAGGCTTTGCTGATGCGGCTGGTAAGGCCTACTTTATTCAAAGGCAGCCGTACAATTCTTGATTGCTCTGCCAGCGATTGTAAAATACTCTGGCGTATCCACCAAACGGCATAAGAAATAAATTTAAAGCCCCGGGTTTCATCAAAACGCTGGGCCGCTTTTATCAAACCTACATTTCCTTCATTAATTAAATCTGCCAGTGTAAGGCCCTGGTTTTGGTACTGCTTTGCCACAGATACTACAAAGCGGAGATTGGCCCTGGTTAAGCGGTCAAGGGCTCTTTGATCTCCCTGGCGTATCATGATAGCCAGCTTTACTTCTTCTTCCGGTCGCAGTAAATCCACCTTTCCAATTTCATGGAGATACTTTTCTAAACTCTGACTTTCCCGGTTGGTGATAGACTTAGTGATTTTCAACTGACGCATACTCATAACGTGAGATTTTAAGGATTAACTGAGAATTAGTTTGGGAGATAGGATATCAGTGCAGAAAACAAAACTTTGTCCAATTAAATATAGGAAGATTTTAAAATACCCTCCAAATATATTTTAGCGCATCCAGAAAGCGAAAGGAGAGAAATTTCTATGTTTAATTTATTGAATAAAGTGTTAAACAAAAATTGTTGAGAAAATATTTTGCCTCCACGTTTTATTTGTTATTATTGCATTATTGAAGAAGTTTATAAATTACATGGATGAGTAAGAAAGTTTTATATACATTAGAATACCCGGTGCGTTGTTCCCCCCGAATTTTATACGAGTTTTTAACCACACCCGCCGGGCTGCAAGAATGGTTTGCAGATAAAGTGGATGAGCGGGACGGCATCTATAGTTTTTCATGGAATGGCTCTGATGAAAGAGCTGAACTGCTGGAAGGTGAAGAAGATAAATATGTTCGCTACCACTGGCTTCATTCTCAAAAAGATGAGTACTTTGAATTCCGTATTGATAAATCTGAAGTTACCAATCAAACAATTCTGATTATAAAAGATTTTGCAGATAAAAAAGAAATAAAAGATCAAAGCCAGTTGTGGGAGTATCAGGTAAAAGAATTGTTTCACCGCCTGGGTGCCTGATTCTGCAGCATGTCTGTTATTTCTGCAAATACGGTTACAATAAATTCCGCTGCATTATTCCACTCACTGATTGAAATTTTCCTGGCTATTTTTATAAAAGGCTCACGGTTAAGCACAGCCGTAAATTCCTGCTGCTGCAATGATTTTATCAGTACATAATTGTCTGCGTTAAAATGATGACGCCATGGATCGTTTTGTATGCATATCCAGTAATCATGTTCAGCTAACCATACAAAGTTTTTTACAAGCAATGGTTCAAAATCCTTTTTATATTTTCCTGACAGCTGCAGCGTGACACTGAAAAAATTGCCCCACCAAAAAAAAGTCCGTACAGCCAGTACAGCCTCCTTGGTAAAATAGCGTGGATAATCCAGCATTACATAGGGCAGCAACTGGTAATTTTCTCCTTTTGAAATTTTTGGTTCACTGTTTATATATACCTCAGGCAATCCTTCAGCATGCAGCAGCAAGTGGTCTTTCATCAGTGCCAGCACACCTCCAAACAGATGGTATACTTTGTCAATGACAGAATGTTTTGTAAAAATCCATGCTGTATTCGTTAGCAGTTCCAGTTCATTGGCAGAAAGGGTTATTTTTGTTTTTGTATTCATGCAGTTACTCAAGTTACAATAAGTAAGTAAGAAAAACTTACGCCGTGGTTATGATAAAAAAATTAGACAAACTCATTTTAAAATCTTTTATCGGTCCATTCATCGCCACGTTCTTCATTGCATTTTTTGTTTTGATGATGCAGAGCCTGTGGAAATACATTGATGATTTGGTGGGCAAAGATTTAGATTTACTTACCATCGGCAAATTTTTATGGTATGCCAGTGCATCCCTGCTGATACTTGCCATACCCATTGCCATTCTTATTTCTTCTATCATGACCTTTGGTAACCTGGGCGAAACTTTTGAACTCGTTGCCATCAAATCTTCCGGTATATCACTGCTCAGGTTTATGCAGCCATTGATATTTGTATGTGTGCTGCTTTCTTTTGTAAGTTTCTTTTTTGCCAACAACGTAATACCGTATGCTAACCTGAAATTTAAAACATTGTATTATGACATTGCATACAAAAAGCCTGCGCTCGATTTAAAGGAAGGAACTTTCTATACTCAAATTCCCGGCTACGCCATTAAGGTTGGTAAAAAAGATAAGGATCAAAAAACCATTCACAATGTGGTGATATATGAGCAGCAGAGCCAGTTGCAGGACAATGGCATTATTGCAGAAAGTGGCATCATGCAGCTTTCGTCCAACAAAAAATACCTGGAATTTATTTTGCAAAACGGATACCGCTACCAGGAGCGTGGCAATCTTTCTGACACCGCCACTGAGTTTATAAGGCTGGGGTTTAAAGAATATAAAAAGTTATTTGATCTCTCAGCACTGCAGATGAATACAACGGCTGACAGCACTTTTAAAAACGATTCACGCATGCTCAGCATACGCCAACTGAACAGGAACATTGATTCACTAAAAAAATCGGAAAAAGAATTTACCACCAAGCTGGAAAAAGAAGTGAGTGGCCAGTTAAAATATTTGCAGCAGGCAGACAGCATGGCAAGCAA